>JBOHXX010000063.1:0-12553 GCA_050737675.1 Pseudoxanthomonas sp. | reverse complement strand
GGGGCCTAGTTAGAGTTAGGCTTGCTCTTCAAACAATGGGGATACGCAATGACTATAAGCACCAGCGATGTTGTGGTTGGCGGAATCTATGCAACCGCGAACAATCAGGAACGCCGTATTACGAAAATTGAGGACGGAAAAGTCCACTACGAATCGCGCGGCGGGAATGTCAAGAACGAGTGGGGTTTCGGCCACTCCATCTCTAGCCCACCCAGTCTTGAGAGTTTCGTGGAAGCTTGTGATCGCGTTATCTCGCTGCCGCAAGCCTAACAATTCGTTCAAGCCGAGCCCGCTTCGCGGCCTCGGCACCGCCCGGTTCGCCTCGGGCAGGCCGGCTTAACTCAGGCGTTAGGCACCACATCGACCACCGAGGCAATCATGCGGATCAATGTTTTTGAGGGCGCTCGTCGGATTGCACTGATACTTGCCGCGCTCGCAACGATTGTTGTTTTGCTTGTTACGGGCACGAGCGATCCGTATCTATCTGTTGACTACCACGTTTCTCGCCCTAACTCACCGCCAGTCAAAACGGACGAGCCATGCCCCACAAATGCCGGGCGGCACTACTTCTCCACAAAAACACCAAATGGTCATTCTGTCGGCATTGATCTTTGTCTCTTGACCATGCCGTTCGGCAAGGATTCCGAGCAACTTGTCCCCTACAAGATTGATCAAGCCGGAATGATCTGGGGCGCCGCATCTTACAGCAACGATATAGATGCCTATGAGCGCGAGATCGAAAAGTACTTTGAACTCCCAAGTCCTGATGCTCAATGGGCTGACCACGAGATTTCTAAGCGCTACCGCGATAACTGGCTGCAATCGCTGGGCTATTTGGCAATTGGTCTTGCCGCATTCTGGGTTCTAGTCTGGTGTATTGGCTGGATCGTTCGTGGTTTCGCGGGCATTCCACGCGGCAAGGACAGCCGCCAAAGTGATGCCTAACAATTCATTCAAGCCAAACTCGCTTCGCAGCTCGGCTTAATTCAGGCGTTAGGGCGCAGAGATAGATCAACGGGGGCCGAATGCTTGATGTCGTCACTACATCGTTCTTCATAAAGTCGCCAACATTCAACAAAGGTGCGTTTGAGCATCACTCATCGGAACTCTTTGATGAGTGGGAGGCCCATGTTGAGAGCTATCTGCAGTTGCCGGACTACGCGCTCACGCTCGTCCTTGAAGAAGGCTCGATCAAAGGTAAGGGAAAGATCGCCGCTGGCGCTGCCGCACTGTACTTCGGCATCGGAGCGTACGGGGATTTTGTGTCTGGTCTGCGGACCATTCATGAGCAGGCGTCGTATGTAACGAACGTGCTGTTCGATCAGGCAAAAAATCACTTTTCCTGTGACAACGAACGAGGCAACACAAGAAGATCCGGCGGCGAGATTGTTTACCTTCAAAGACTATTCGAGCGTGTGCAGTTCGGCTCAATTTCACCGGAGCAAGCGATACGTGAGGTCACGATTCGATGGGGTGAAGATGCAACGTATTCGCCAGAGTTCATGCACAACCTGGCATCAAGTCTGGAAGCTGCTCCGCGGTTCCCGGAGCAGCTCCCACTATCCGACGAGTCGTGGCCAGACTGCCTCGATCTCGAGCCCTTGGGACGTGAGCCGGAACCGAGGGCTCCCCGCGCACCAGAGCTTCCAATTCCTCAGCACTATCGAATCGAGATATCGCGGCCTAGCAAGGGCGAGAAAAAAAAGGTCAAACTCACAAAGATCCGGTAGCCTTGCACCCTAACAATTCGTTCAAGCCGAGCCCGCTTCGCGGTCTCGACGCAACTTCAGCCGTCTCGTAGCGGGCCGGCATAATGCAGACGTTAGGTGCCAAACATGACGTGGCTTGAGATCATAGATTCCGCAGTCAAAATCGGGCTCGGCGCGCTCATTGCTGGCGCTAGCGCGTGGTTCTTGGCGCGAGGCCAATACTCCCACGACCTGCGCAAGAGCAAAGTATCTAGGGAGTTCGAGCTCCTGAAAGATATTGCAGAAAAGGTAGAGAGATTTACGCACAGCGCTCTCAAGTACTGGGCAATTTCCGCTGATTGGCACAGAGCCCGCCGTTCGAATCCGGACGCTGTCAAGTCAGACAATCTGCTGTCAACCCAAAAAGAGCTCTTCGGAAGATTCAACGAGCTGACCTCGGCGGAGGCATTCCTCCTTCTCCTCGGGCAGAAGGCCGCGCAGGCGCAACTCAGGGCCTATGGTGAGCATGTTATGGTCTATCGGCGCAGCGTTTCTCGGTCATCCGCTCCCATGAGTGATGAAGAGATAGAGGACTACCGCATGTACATCCTCAAGGCGCGCGAATCATTCTTTGAGCGGCTCAACGAGATGTATGGTGAGCTTGGCCCCTAACAAGTCATTCAAGCCGAACCCACATCGGGGCGGCTTAATTCAGGCGTTAGCCCTCATGCCGCTCCTTCCCGGTCGCGAAACAATTTCCCAAGAATGCTTGGAGATCTGCGCACTCGCTCAGGCCAGATTTGTTTCTCCAGATAACTTCACGACCCTTCCATACTTACAAAACTCAATCGAGGCCCAAGCTGAGCAGCTCCTTATAGAGAAGCTACTTGCAGCAGCAATAAAAACTCGATTCTTGGATGACAAAACGAGCATTCTCAAGGCAAAAGATCGTCGATTACTGACAATAGGTCGGTACTTCGAGAATGGCGTGCCAAATGACCAAGTTATCTGTATTCGTCACGCCTTGAATAAGCTGGTCCACCATCAGTCAATCTCCATTGCGGTAGTGCCTAGCACTGTCAACGTGTTCTCCGCGCCAATCCCAACACCGGAGTCTCGTCGCATACCTGTTGGCACGCACGACCGAGAAAGTGTCATCGTTTCAGTTGACGGCAAATATCAGGGTTCTACTTGGCAGTTCGACATTGATCTTTTCACGCTTCTCAACGAGATGATCAGGATTCTCGAGTGAGGGGGGAATTAACACTCCAAGCTCGCATAGGTTGGGGTGAGCTTGCGAACCCCAACTTGGCGGAGGCGGGACAGCGGCGGATCGATTCACTTGCCGGGGAAGGCATGTCGGGTACCTGGCGAAAGCGTTGGGCTTCACTTCGTTCACCCCAACCTATGCGCCTGGCGGCCGACAATTCATTCAAGCCGAACCCGCTTCGCGGGCCGGCTTGATTCAGGCGTCAGGCCGCTCGTCCGTGGAGACCGGAGCACATGGACCGATCACAATGTGCACCTCGACGAGGCTGATCCGGGTTGACCAGTCCAATCCCGCCTTCCAGCCACGAGCAGCCGTTCGGGCGGGCCCTACGCCGCTCGAAGGCAGGGGGATCCGGCCCGACAGCGCGCAGTCGGGCTCGTGTCCTGCCCGTGTCGGGGCCGTGCCGGGGCCGTGTCGTCACGGAAGGCAGGGTGCGGCAGGATGATGGCGGGAACCCGAGCAACCAATTCCGAGGAGCATCCATGCACATCAACAGCGCCCGACTTCGAGAGCTGCGCGTCGCCCGCCAATGGTCGCAGGAGCAATTAGCCAATCTGAGCGGCTTGAACCTGCGCACCATCCAGCGCCTCGAATCAGGCGCGAAAATCTCGACAGAGTCCTTGCGGGCGCTGGCTGCCGTCTTCGAGGTGCCGGCCGAGAGCCTGCTGGCGGGTGATCCGGCACCCAGCCAGCCGGCCCTCAAGGCAATGCGCGAAGGCGTGCTGCGTGGCCTGGAATTCACCGGCATCACCCCACGTGCGGATTTCTGGTGGTTCGCGCTAGCCGTGACCATGGTGCTGGCCTTCGCCCAGCTGTTCGCCGAGGCCGTCGGTCCACTGCCGCTGCAAATCGCTTCGTTGCTGGTGCTACTGCCGTGGATCGCGGCCTGCACCCGGCGCCTGCGCGACGCCGGCCTCAACCCTTGGTGGCAACTCATCAGCCTGGCGCCGGTAGGCGGCATCCTGGTGCTGCTCTATCTGCTCACCTATCCGACCAAGGCAAAGGAGCCGATCGAGGCAACCCCGGGGTGAAGCCGCCACCACCATGCACTCCGCGGCCTGACAATTCATTCAAGCCGCCGCACCTTCGCGGCGCGGCTTGACCCAGGCATGAAAAGAGGCAGGCCCACCTGGCGGCTGTGAACTCCCGGTCGCGACTTGCGTCGCTCCTACACGCCCGTGGTCACTTGCAGGCCTTGCCTTCCACCTTCATCTCCGCCGCATACATCGTCACCGGCGGCAGCTTCTTGCCCGCAGCAGCAGCCTCCTTCGCATCTTGCAGGTACACGCGCGCGCTGCCCTGGCCGTCAAGGGTCGGCTTGTTGTCCGCCGGCAGGCGCCACACGCGGACCACGGCCTGCTGCGAGGGACAGGCGGCGCTGGGTGCGCGGATCACGTCGTTGAGCTTCCAGCCTTTCGCTTCGGTCGGCTGCGCCTTGGCGTAATCGACGAAGCGCGCGCGCGGCTGGCATTGCGGATCGGTGCGCACGACCGCGTATTTGTACGGCTGCGCCGCATCGCCGGTGAACACGCCTTCCAGGCGCGCACAGGCTTCGGGAATGGTGCGCAGCGTATGCACGGCGCCCACGGCCTGCGGTGCGCCTGCATCGCGCTTTATTTCAGGCGCGGGCTCGGCGGCAAGCAGCGGGAATGCCACTGCAGCGAGACCGCCCGCCAGCAGGATCGGGAACAATCGCATGGGCTACTCCAGCTCGTATCGAGGGCCGCAGGCTGCCACGCGTCGGCTGAACCCCGCCCGGCGCGAAGGCCGCGCGCCGCAAGCGACGATCTTGATCCGGATCAAGATGGCGACCCGGCCCCGCGTCTAGGCTGCGGGTCATGACCAGTGACCTGACCCTAGAAGCGGAGTTGTTGCGGCGCTACGACCGCCCCGGGCCGCGCTATACCTCGTACCCGACTGCGCCGCAGTTCAGTGAAAGCTTCGGCGAGGCCCAATTGCGCGAGGCGGTGCAGCTCAGCAACGGCGACCCGATCCCGCGCCGCCTCTCGCTGTACCTGCACGTGCCGTTCTGCATGAGTCCGTGCTTCTATTGCGGCTGCAACCGGATCATCACCCGCGACGTGGGCCGCGGCGAAATCTACCTGGCGCGGCTGTACCGCGAGATCGAGCTGGCTTCGGCCCTGTTCGACCGCGACCGCGAAGTGGTCCAGCTGCACTTCGGCGGCGGCACCCCGAACTTCCTGTCGCCAGCGCAACTGGCCGAGGCGGTGGATGTGCTGCGCGGCCAGTTCCGCTTCAGCGAGGCGGCCAATCGCGACATCTCCATCGAGCTCGACCCCCGTTTCCTGAAACCCGACGACGTCGGCGCACTGGCCGAGGCCGGTTTCAACCGCGCCAGCCTGGGCGTGCAGGATTTCGATCCCGCCGTGCAGGAAGCGGTGAACCGCATCCAGGGCGTGGACGAAACCCTGGCCATCATCGAAGCCTGCCGCATGTATGGCCTGCGCTCGGTCAACGTCGACCTGATCTACGGCCTGCCGAAGCAGACCCTGCCGGGTTTCGCGCGCACCCTGGACACGATCATCGACGCGCGTCCCAGCCGCCTGGCCGTGTATGGCTACGCGCACCTGCCCAGCATGTTCAAGGCCCAGCGCCAGCTCGATGCCGAGGACCTGCCGCCGGCGGAAGTGAAGCTGCAACTGCTGTGCCTGGCGATCGACAAGCTGACCGCCGCCGGCTACGTGTACATCGGCATGGACCATTTCGCCCTGCCCGACGACGAGCTGGCGCTGGCCCAGCAGCGCGGCAGCCTGCATCGCAATTTCATGGGCTACACCACCCACGCCGATACCGACCTGCTCGGCATGGGCGTGAGCGCGATCAGCCACATCGGCGACAGCTTCAGCCAGAACCCGCGCGACCTGTCGAGCTGGCAGATCGCACTGGACCAAGGCCGCCTGCCGGTGTTCCGCGGCATGCGCCTGTCCGATGACGACATCCTGCGCGCCGACCTGATCCAGCAACTGATGTGCCAGGGCGAAATCCCGATCGATGCGCTGGAACGCCGCCATGCGATCGACTTCCACGCCTATTTCGCCGATGCGCTGGTCCGCCTGCAGCCCCTGCGCGAAGACGGCCTGGTGCGCGTCGAGCCGGATCGCATCGTCGCCACGAAGCAGGGCCGGCTGTTGTTGCGTAACATTGCCATGTGCTTCGACTCTTACCTGCAAACCCCAGCCAAGCCGACGGACATGGTTCCGCAGCGCTTCTCGCGCGCGATCTGATCGCGCCGGAGTCGCTGCAATGAGCGGCACCGCGTTCCCGCGACTGGACCGCAGCATCCTCGCCGACGACGGCGACGCGCTGAAGTTCTGTTCGACCTGTGCGTTCTCCCAGGCCTGCATGGCGCAGGGCATGGACAAGAGCGCGTTGATGGACCTGCACATGCTGGTCGAACACGTCGGCCCGCTGCACGCCGGCGAGCATGTGTTCCGCGAAGGCGACCCATTCGAAGCGATCGCCGCGGTCCGTGCCGGCACGGTCAAGACCTACACCATCGACCGCGACGGCCACGAGCATGTGCTCGGCTTCCACCTGCCGGGCGAAGTGATCGGGCTGAACGCGATCGACGGCGATCGCTATCCGTGCAACGCGGTGGCGCTGGATACGGTGATGCTGTGCCGGTTCTCGTTCCCCAAGATCTCGGTGCTGGCCGCGCGCCTGCCGGGCCTGCAGCAGCACCTGTTCCGGCTGATGAGCCGCGATATCGGCAACGCCGCGCTGCTGGCCGGGGACTGGACCGCCGACCAGCGCATGGCCGCGTTCCTGGTCGGCTTGTCGCGGCGCCTGGCCGCGCGTGGTTTCTCGCCGGACCGCTTCCAGCTGACCATGGCCCGCACCGATATCGCCAACTACCTGCGCCTGGCCCCGGAAACCGTGAGCCGCGTGCTCAAGCGCTTCCAGGAAGAAGGCCTGCTGAAGGTGGAGCGGCGTGAAGTGGAACTGGTGGGCCACGCGCAGTTGCAGGCGCTGGCCGCGCCGATCCTGCGCAGTTAGGCGCCAGCGCATGCGGCTGTGGACGTTGCATCCCCGGTACCTGGACCCGCAAGGCCTGGTCGCGCTGTGGCGCGAGGCCTTGCTGGCACGAGCCGTGCTTCGCGATGAAACACGCGGCTACAAGCACCATCCGCAACTCGAGCGCTTCAAGGCGCACCCCTCTCCGCGCCTGGCGATCAATGCCTATCTGGCGGCGGTCCATGCCGAGGCGACTGCGCGTGGCTACGCATTCGATCGCGGCAAGATCGGTCCGCTGCGGCCGGTCGCGCCGATCCCGGCAAGTTCGGGCCAGATCGGTCTGGAGTGGGAACACCTGCTGCGCAAACTGGAGGCCCGCAGTCCAGCGCTTTTCATCCGCTGGAACGATCTGGACACGCCTGGATGCCATCCGCTGTTCCATCCGGTTCCCGGGCCGGTGGCGTCATGGGAGCGGGCGCCGGTAGCCTCCGTGCCGAAGCCGCGCCGCCACCTGGCTTGAGGCCCTTACATGCGAACCCATGGCACGCTGAGCAAGTGGAACGAGGAGCGGGGATTCGGCTTCATTACACCGGCTGGAGGGAACGACGAACTGTTCGTCCACGTCTCGGCCTTTCCGAAGGATGGCGTGCGGCCGCGGCTCAACGAGGTCATCTCCTTCGAGACCGAGACTGGCAGCGATGGCAAGTCGCGCGCGGTACGGGTGATGCGTCCGGGCAGTCGCGCCACGCCGCGCCAGGTGCGCCGGGAGAAACCGTCCAGGCCGGCCCGTGGCACCGGCGCCACACTGCTCGGCCTGCTCGCGATCGGCGCCATCGGTGCCTATGGCTACTCGACCTTCGCTTCGAAGCAGGCCGCATCCGCGCCGATGGACTCCCCGGCGCAGGCGACGACTCCCGCTCCCGCGCAGGCCTTTACCTGCGATGGCCGCACCCATTGTTCGCAAATGACCTCCTGCGCCGAGGCCACCTACTTCCTGCAGCACTGTCCCAACACGAAAATGGATGGCAACGGCGACGGCGAGCCTTGCGAGCAGCAGTGGTGCAATTGAGCAGGCTGCACGATCCGGCCTGATTCGCGGCTCTCCCTCATCCGCTCCCGCAAGCGGGAGAGGCGATTTGTTGCTGACCACGGCACAACTTGATCCAGATCAGTGCGGGCCATGCGCAAGCGGACCAACATGCGGCGAACCTAATGGGAGAGCTGCAATGGGCAATACCCGCAAGCTATGGCTGGGCCTGGTGGTCCTGCTCATCGCATCCTTCAGTGTGCTGTTGTGGGCCGGGGGCGAGATCTTCCGCGCCGCGCCGCCGATGCCGGAGCAAGTCCTGGCCGAGGACGGCAGCGTGGTCTATACCCGCGCCGACATCGAGACCGGACGCCAGGTCTGGCAATCGATCGGCGGCATGCAACTGGGCTCGATCTGGGGCCATGGCAGCTACGTCGCCCCCGACTGGAGCGCCGACTGGCTGCATCGTGAAGCCGTGGGCGTGCTGGATATCTGGGCGCGCCGCGATGGTGGCATGGCCACTTACGCGCAACTGCCGGCAGAGGAACAGGGCGCCTTGCGCAGCCGCCTGCAGGCGATGATGCGGGTCAACACCTATGACCCCGCCACGAAAACCATCACCCTGACCCGGGACCGGGTCGCGGCGCTGTCCAACGTCGCTGCGCACTACGAAAGCCTGTTCGGCAACGACCCGGCCACGCAGGAACTGCGCGAAGCGTATGCGATGAAGCAGGGCACGGTGGACACCATGGAACACCGCCGTGCGCTGACCGCGTTCATCTGGTGGACGGCCTGGGCCGCAACCACCGAACGCGCCAGCGAAGGCGTGGCGACGGCGCCTGCCGACGGCGTCGCCAGCAAGCAGGTGACCTACACCAACAACTGGCCCAGCGAACCGCTGGTGGGCAACACGCCGCCGACACCGCTGTTCGCCTGGTCGGCCTTCAGCGTGCTGTTCCTGATCGCCGGCATCGCCCTGCTGGGCTGGCACTACGCCGTGACCCACGGCCGCGACGAAGCGCCGCACAAGCTCCCGGCCAGCGATCCGCTGGCGACGCTGCGCATCACTCCGTCGATGCGCGCGGTGGCGAAATATTTCTGGGTGGTGCTGGCGCTGTTCCTGGGCCAGATCCTGCTCGGCGCGATCACCGCGCACTACCAGGTCGAGGGCCAGGTCGCCTACGGCTTCGCCCTGTCCGAATACCTGCCCTACTCGTTGTCGCGCACCTGGCATACGCAACTGGCGGTGCTGTGGATCGCGGTCGCATGGCTGGCCACCGGCCTGTACATCGCCCCGGCGCTGTCGGGGCACGAGCCTAGATTCCAGCGCTTCGGGGTCAATTTCCTGTTCGTCTCGCTGCTGGTCATCGTGGTCGGCTCGTTCGCCGGCCAGTGGTTCGCGGTGATGCAGAAGATGGGCCTGGAATACAACTTCTGGTTCGGCCACCAGGGCTGGGAATACGCCGACATGGGCCGTTTCTGGCAGTGGTTCCTGTTCATCGGCCTGCTGTTGTGGGTGGCGCTGGTCGGTCGTGCACTGTGGCCGGTGCTGCGTGGCCCGGCGACCGACGTCAAGCCGATCATCGCCTTGCTGTTCGCTTCCACCGCCGCCATCGGCCTGTTCTTCGGCGCGGCGCTGATGTGGGGCGAGCACACCCATATCTCCGAGGTCGAGTACTGGCGCTGGTGGCTGGTGCATCTGTGGGTGGAAGGTTTCTTCGAAGTGTTCGCGACCGCGGTGATGGCGCTGATCTTCAGCCGCCTGGGCCTGATCAAGGCGTCGACCGCCTCGGCCGCCGTGCTGTTCGCGACCATCGTGTTCATGGCCGGTGGCGTGCTCGGCACCCTGCACCATCTGTACTTCGTCGGTACGCCGACGGCGGTGGTGGCGCTGGGCGCGAGCTTCAGCGCGCTGGAGGTGGTGCCGCTGGCCTATATCGGCTTCGAGGCCTACCACAGCTTCAAGCTGGGCAAGTCGACGCCGTGGATGGCGCGTTACCGCTGGCCGGTGATGTTCTTCATCGCGGTGTCGTTCTGGAACCTGGTCGGCGCCGGCCTGTTCGGCTTCCTGATCAACCCGCCGCTGTCGCTGTACTACATGCAGGGCCTGAACCTGACTCCGCTGCACGGGCACACCGCGATGTTCGGCGTGTACGGCATGCTCGGCATCGCCCTGATGCTGTTCTGCCTGCGCGGATTGCGTGGGCAGATGGCGTGGGATTCCAGGCCGCTGAAGATCGCGTTCTGGTCGCTCAACATCGGCCTGGCGCTGATGGCGGCACTGACCTTGTTGCCGCTGGGCATCCTGCAGTTGCTGGCCACGCTCGAACACGGCTATGCCTATGCGCGCTCGGCCGAGTTCATGCAGCAGCCGATCGTGGAGATGCTGGTGTGGATGCGGGTGCCGGGCGACACCATCTTCAGCATCGGCGCGGTGGCCCTGGCCTGGTTCGTGCTGCGGCTGTGGATCGCGCCACGGCGCGAAGCGGCCCTGGTTGACCAGAATGTTGACCAGGCTGACGCCACCGGACCCTGAACCGGCGACGGCCCGGCGCTTGCCGGGCCGTTGGCCCCTCCGCCATCCCTGCAACCGGAGCATTCCCACCATGCAGTACACGCTCAGCACAAGCACTACACCCGACATGGCCGCGATCGAACGGGCCATCTCCGAACTCGATCCTGCGGCACTCCTCGATTTCGATGTCCGTGCATCGATGGTCAGGATCTCGTCGGTGGCGACGGAAACGGAACTGCTCGCCTGCCTGCGGCAGGCGGGCGTCAGCGCCGCCGCAGGCCAGTTCGTGCGCCTGCCTTCGGAATGCTGTGGCGGCTGTGGTGGCTGAAACGATGAAGGACGCACTGTCGCCGCGGCTGCTGGCCAACGCGCCGCACCGATTGATGTTCTTCATCGGCGCCAGCAACCTGCTGCTGGCGATGCTGTGGTGGTCGGCGTGGCTGATCGCCGCGCGCTGGCCGGCGCTGGCGATGCCGCAGCCCACGCCGTATGCCGGCTGGCTGCATGCCTTCGTGATGCAGTACCAGGTGTTGCCGAGTTTCATCTTCGGCTTCCTGCTGACCACTTTCCCGCGCTGGATGGGGCAACCGGACTTCAGCCGCTGGCGCTACCTGCCGGTCGGGATCGGCATCTTCGGTGGCCAGGTCGCGCTGTTGCTGGGGGCGTTGGGTTGGGAAGCGGGGATCGTGGTCGGTCTGCTGATGACGATCGCTGGCTGGAGCGCGGCACTGGCGACCCTGGCACCGTTGTTATGGCGGGAAAAAGGCACGACCTGGCACGCGCGCTCGTGCTTCGCGGCGTTGCTGCTGGGCTACGTGGGACTGATCGGGTTCGTGGTCTTCGTGCTTGGCGGCTCGCCGCTGTGGGTATTCGCCAGCATCAAGCTGGGTACCTTCGGCCTGCTGCTGCCGATCTACATGACCGTGGCCCACCGCATGTTTCCGTTCTTCGCCGGTGGCGTGGTTCCGGGCTACACGCCGTGGCGGCCGCTGTGGCTGCTGGCGGTGTTCTGGCCGCTGTGCCTGGCGCACCTGTTTCTGGAACTGGTCCATGCCTATGCCTGGTCGTGGCTGGTCGACGTGCCGCTGCTGCTCTTGTTCGCGACGATGCTGTGGCGCTGGTGGCCGAAGGGGCCCAAGCCGGGCCTGTTGAGCGTGCTGTTCATCGGCCTGGCCTGGTTGCCACTGGCCTTCGCCCTGTATTCGGCGCAGAGCATCGCCTATGCGATGACCGGGGTGTACTGGCTGGGCCGTGGCCCGGCGCACGCGCTGTTCGTCGGCTTCTTCGGCAGCGTGCTGATCGCGATGGTGACGCGGGTGACCCAGGGCCATTCCGGACGGCCGCTGCTGATGCCGGCGGCGGCGTGGTTCGCGTTCCTCGCCATCCAGGTCGTGGCAGCGATGCGCGTCGCTGCGGAAGTGCTGCCCGATGCGGGCGCGTGGCAGGCGCTGGCCGCGTGCGGCTGGCTGCTCGCGTTCGCGCCATGGTTGCTGCGCATCGGGCGCATCTATTTGAGCCCGCGTGTTGATGGCAAGCCTGGCTGAGGAGTGAGCGGAGAGGAGTGAGGAGTGAGAGGAAAGCCAAAGCTGCTCTCCTGCTCTCCCGCTCTCCCGCTCTCCCGCTCACTTCTCACTCCTCTCCGCTCACTCCTCCCGCCCCCCAGGGATCCCGCAATGATCGAGTTCTACCCGCAGATCAAATACGTGCACGTGCTGATGGTGCTGCTGAGCGGCGCGCTGTTCGCCTTGCGTGGCATCGGCGTACTGGCCGGTGCGCGCTGGCCGCAGTCGTTGCCGGTGCGCTGGACCAGCTACGCCATCGACACCACCTTGCTGACCGCGGCGATGATGCTGCTGACGATCCTGCCGTGGGCGATGTTCGGCAACGGCTGGCTGGGCACCAAGCTGGTGTTGCTGGTGGTGTATGTGGTGCTGGGCAGCCTGGCGCTGAAACGCGGCCGTAGCGCACGTGTGCGTGGCTGGTGCTACGGCGGCGGCGTGCTGGTCTACCTGGCGATCATCGGCATCGCCCGTGCGCATCATCCGCTGGGTTGGATCAATTACTGGCTGGGCTGAGCG
>JBOHXX010000062.1:0-12616 GCA_050737675.1 Pseudoxanthomonas sp. | reverse complement strand
TTTTGCCGCGCCTGAAGGTCCGATAGGGCCAATGCCGATACTGGAGGAGGACGCACGGTTATGGCTGGAGATGCTTGAGGCGGCCCCCGCCTGCCTTGCCGCGCTGGCCCGGCCAGCGAGCGCCATGGCCGCCGTGGTGCGGCTTTCCCCCGACCCACGATAGAGGCCTGCAGCGTGCACCCTGCGCGCACGGCCTGCCATGACGCTGGCCGGATCGTGCACGGTGATGCGTTGGATCAATGAATCAGGATGTGTTTCGGCGCCATGGGCACTGGACCAGGCCAAGCCATCCCGCAGATCGGCGATGCAAGACGCAAGGTGTTGCGTGCATTACAGGGGGAAAGCACAGATGGGCATATCGAAAAGGCGGCGCTGGTGTCCCTGTTCCGGCTGTAGCATGGCCAGGTCGCATGGACTGGCGGCAGAAGCCGGGCCTGCATGGATTGCAACCGGCGATTGCGATCCCGAAGCCTTGAAACCATCCGGCTGGCGACGCAGGCAAGCGAAATGAAGAATCCATTGGCCAGTCGCAAGGATCGCGCAATCAGGACCCTCTGGTTGTCGGAACTGGTATTGATCGTGCTCTCGGTCCTTGCCGCGGCCTGGATACGTTTCATCAACGACCCCGAGAACCACCAAGCCTTTGCCGAGCATGCGTTGATCCGTGGCCTGATCGTCGCCGTTTTCATCACCGGGGCGATGGCCGCCTTCGGCCTTTACCAGGTGCATGTGCGGCACAACCGCATGGACTTCATCCTGCGACTGGCGTTGTCGTTCGCCTTCGGCGGGATGGCGTTGCTGGTGCTGTATTACGTGTTGCCGCAGGCCTATATCGGGCGCGGCGTCATGGCAATGTCGCTCTTGATCAGCCTGGTCGGCGTGGTTGCCATCCGTTTGCTGGTCATGCATGTATTCAGTACCGACGTGCTCAGGCAGCGGATACTGGTGCTGGGTGCGGGCAAGAATGCCGATCTCATCAACAGCCGCATGCGCAGGGACTCCGACCGCCGTTCGTTCGTGGTGGTGGGCTTCGTTCCGGTCCCTGGCCAGCCTGCAGTGATCGAGGAAAGCCTGCTGATCGAACCAGGGCGGGGATTGGTCGAACTGGCCCGGCAGCTGCAGATCGACGAGATAGTGATAGCGCCGGACGAACGTCGTGGCGGCTTGCCGATGGAAGAGATGCTGACCTGTGTGCAACGCGGCATCTCGATCATCGACCTGTCGACGTTCTTCGAGCGCGAGGCCGGCATGGTCCAGCTCAATGTCCTGGATCCTTCGTGGCTGATGTTTTCCGGCGGCTTCGACTATTCCACGCCGCGTCGGTTGAGCAAGCGTTTCTTCGACCTGGCCGCAGCCATCTCGCTGCTGCTGGTGGCTTGGCCCTTCATGCTGCTGGTGGCGCTGCTGGTCTGGTTGGAAGACGGATCGCCGATCCTCTACCGCCAGGTCAGGGTGGGCGAACGGGGGCAGCATTTCGAGCTGATCAAGTTCCGCAGCATGCGCGTGGACGCGGAAAAGGATGGCGTGGCCCGTTGGGCGACCAAGGACGACGACCGCAGCACCAGGATCGGGCGCTTCATCCGGCTTACCCGCCTGGACGAATTGCCGCAATTGTTCGCGGTCATCATGGGCAACATGAGTTTCGTCGGGCCGCGCCCGGAACGCCCGCACTTCGTCGAGTTGCTCAGCGAGGAAATCCGCTACTACGGCGTACGCCATTGCGTGAAGCCCGGGCTTACCGGTTGGGCGCAACTCCGCTACCCCTATGGGGCGTCGGTGCGGGATGCGGAAGAAAAACTGAAGTTCGACCTGTTCTACGTCAAGAACCACGGCCTGGTTTTCGATCTCATGATCATGTTGCAGACCGTGGAAGTGGTGTTGTTCGGTCGCGGCGCGCGTTGAGTCATTTCAATTTTGGAAGCAGTCCACGCAGCATGCGGCGCAATCCAAGGGGAATAAGTTTGCGTAGTTCCCGATGCAATTCCGGATCCTGGCTTGTGCGGTGTGCCCGCAACGCCAGGAGCGCACCATCACGCCAGCGGCGCTGGATGAGCAAGCCCTTGGCATTGCGTGCATAGGTTGTGGCTAGCGCAATTTTCAGGTTTTCAGGATCCACGAGTCCCTTTGCGGACTTAACGGCTCCTTCCACTACTCGCACATAATCGTCGTACGTGCTGGCTTCAGCGGACAAGCCATCATGGCCGCGCATTGCACGTACCAATGATTTTTCCACCACGCCTATTTTCCAGCGATGCGCGACGCGCAGGTGGAAATCGATATCTTCGGCGGTGCGCAGACCCTCGTCAAAGCCGCCGACATCCTCGAACACCTCGCGACGGAACATGATCGAAGCCGGGGCCAATGCAGGGTTGTGGATGATCCAGCGCAATACCCAGCCATCCTCCGGGATGGTATCGCGCCTGCGGAATATGTCGATGGGTCGATGTTCGCCATCTACCCTTTGCACGTCGCACAGCACCATGCCGAAGTCGGGGTGTGCGCGCAGCCATTCCAGTTGAAGTGAGGTCTTCTCCGGAAGCCACTCGTCGTCGCTGTCCAGCAGCGCGAAGTACTTTCCCTTGGCAATCGACATGCCGTGGTTGCGGGCTGCGGAAACACCTGCATTCGCCTGCCAGATATAGCGGATCCTGTCGCCATGACGTTCACGGACAGCGGCTTCGCTGCCATCGGTGGAGCCATCGTCGATGACGACGATTTCATCAATCGGATGCGTCTGGGAAAACACTGAGTCGAGTGCGCGCAGCAGCAGCTCGCGCCGGTTGTATGTGGGTATAATCGCCGAAATATCAGGTGCTGGCGCCATGCTGAAGGATCTCTTCAAGAAGCTGCTCTACGCCTGCGGTGCCTTGGGGGTTTACCACCGGTTGCGTAATGCAGGCAGTCTAACCGTAGTGATGTTCCACCGCACCCTGGTTCCTGCCGATCCGCGTTGGGAAAGCTGCGACCCCGACTATACCCTGGCTATGCCCTGGTTCTCGGAATCGCTTGCCTTCTTCAAGCGTCATTACAACGTGGTGTCGCTCAGACAAGTGCTGGAATCGCGGAGCGGCGGTACAGCGTTACCAGCGCGGGCATTGCTCATCACTTTCGACGATGGCTGGTCCGACAATGCCGACTATGCGTTGCCGGAATTGCAGCGGCAGGGATTGCCAGCGCTGATGTTCGTGGTCGCCGATGCGGTGGGAGGCCGGCAACCTTTTTTCCAGGAGCAGCTGATCGCGGCCTGGCGCCATGGCAAGCTGCGCGTGGACGAGTTGTCAGCAGCGATGCGGCCGTATAGCACCGATAGCTGGCAGCCTGACGGTAATTCGATGGCTGACCTGCGCGAAACCATAGCGCGGCTCGAGGCACTTGACCTTGCGGTGCGGGATGATGTCCTGAGACTCTTCATGGGCGACATGGACGACGGGTTGCGACACATGGTTGACATACCCGACCTTGAGCGGTTGCAAGCCGGCGGCGTTGCCTTGGGGCTTCATGGCAAGACCCACACGCCGATGACGGTCGCTCTGGATGTGGACGCAGAGTTGGGTGGTGCGCGTGCTGAGCTCGCACATCATCTTGGGCAGGCTGCCTGCGCCGAGTCCATGTCGTTCCCGCATGGTGCGTACGATGCCGCCATAGCGCAGCAAGCGCGGGAAGCGGGTTACGAACTGGTTTTCACCAGCGTGCCGGTGCTGAATCCGGTATCGCCCAACGTGGGCTGGTTACTGGGCAGGACAGGTTACGAAACCGATACGGTGGTCGATGCGAGCGGACGTTTCCGCCCGGATTGGCTGGCGATGTATCTGTTCCGGCGCGAGGCGCGTCGCCTGGCCTGATTGCGATGCGCCCGCACCGGCCGGCAGCGTTATTCGTCTTCGTCGGCTGAAGTCAG
Source organism: Pseudoxanthomonas sp. (assembly GCA_050737675.1). GTDB lineage: Bacteria > Pseudomonadota > Gammaproteobacteria > Xanthomonadales > Xanthomonadaceae > Pseudoxanthomonas_A. Next base: position 8,718 of record JBOHXX010000062.1, on the reverse strand, counting down.
GAACAGCTCCATTCTGGTTCCGGCATCGCGCGCGACGCTCCAGCGGCCGAACACCGGTCTTTTGCCTCGTTCCACGAAACCGCATTTCATCCAGTCGGAAACATGCGCTGGATCGGCGGCGATTTCCACTGATAGTGCGGCATGTCCCGCTTTGCGGGCCGCTTCGACCAGGGCCAGGAGGCACGACTTGTCCATGCCTCCAATTCCATCCATGGACCAGAAGTCACGAACATGCAACGTCTCCGCTACCGCCTGGGTGGCGAACCAGGCATATAAGGAATCTTCGTTGGTCCGCGCAAGCAGCAGGTAGCGCGTGCTTGCCATTGGTGAAGCGTCGAAACGCCACCGCGCGTGCTGGCTGTCACGGGTGGCCACCAGTCCGTCTCCTTTGTTGGAGGCTGCCCACAGGGCGTCCATGCGCGCATCCGCCGCGCTGGCCCAATGTGTTTTCAGCCGCGGCCCGAGTGCACGGCGCATCAGATCCCTTGCTGCGAATGCCAAATCGGCCACCCGCCCCATGGGTCGCGCCAGCCAGCCCGGCATGCGTTGTTGCAGGTAATGCGCGTGGCGCAGGACGCGCACATAACGTGCGATCTCGGTCAGCCGTTCGTAGCCGATGCGTTTGAAGACCGCAGCGGCTTTCGGATTCGGGAAACCGTAAAGCAGATCGAGCTCCCTCGCACCGGCTGCGATCAGCCCCTGCTGCAGGATCAGCGCGGGTCCCAGTGAACGGTGTTCCGGCAATACGGCCAGGTCCACCAGTACCCCGGCGTGTATTTCGCGTCCCCGCCACAGCATGCGTCGTTGTCCCGCAGAGGCGGTACCTACCCATGTGCCGCTGGGTTGGTGCTGCAGCAACTGCAGCAATGGCGCGCCGTACGGACACCCGAGATAGAACCAGTCGTACTTGGCTGCGATCCTGTCCGTCCGTCCAAGGTTGCCGGACCAGATCGCAAGCACCCGGTCCCGATCGCGCATGGTATCGCCGTCGCGGACCACGTACTGCGGCGGCGTGATGGGGCCGGCCAATTCAATCCAGCTCGGGCACTGCGCCTGCCAGCACCGGTGGTTGGTGCAGGTAGCGGGTTGTGCGTCGCTTGTTGCCGATGTCGTCGTACACCGCCTGGGCGCGGGTTTCATCCAGGCCCAGCACCGCAGCCAGTTCCGAAGCGGGTCGGTCGTGGTTCAACGCCCACAGCGCCAGATCCATCTGCCGGTATGGCAGTGCGAAATAGAACTCGTCCTGCCCCTGGCTGAGGCTATAGGTATCGGTTGTGGGAATGGCGGCACAAACGCGTTCCGGCAGCTGCAGGTGACGGGCCATGCCGTAGACCTGGGTCTTGTAAAGGTGGGCGATGGGCTTGACGTCGGCGGAGCCGTCACCGTTCTTGACGAAGAAACCCTGGTCGTACTCGACCCGGTTGGGTGTGCCTACCACAGCGTAGTTCAGGCGGTCGGCATGGAAGTACTCCAGGGTCTTGCGGATGCGCTGCTTGAAGTTTGTCGCCGCGACGATGGTCAGGTAGTCGGCCAGGGCGAGTTCGCGCTCATGCGCGGTGCCGTCGGGCTCCTGCGCTATCAGTCTGAAGCGATTGATGCGTCCTTCGGTGCCGCCGTCGATGACGATCTTGAACTTCCAGCCTTCCGCGTATTCCGGCAGGGCATTGCGCACGGCCGCATCGCGCGCGCGGTAGCAGCCTATGGCTTCCAGGGTTGGCGCGATGTCGACGGTTTCGGTGCGTAGCCCCAGGTGCGCGGCCAGGATGTTGGCGCGCGCGGCACTGTCGTCGGAGGAGTCCTGTTCGGGCAGGATCAGGGTGAACACCCGATCCGGCCCCAGTGCGCGCACGGCCAGCGCACAGCTCACCGAGCTGTCGATGCCGCCGGAGATGGCCACGACCAGGCCGCGTCGATGTAGTTGCCGTGCGGTGATCTCACGCAGCCGCGCGCAGATGTTGTCGGCTTCCTGTTCGTAGTCGATATCGAGGACGTGTGGGTTCAATGGGGTCATGGCGTGGGTTCTTGCTCTGTGAGTTGGAAACGCCGTACCTTGCCCGACGCGGTGCGAGGCAACGAGTCGACGAAGGCGATGTGGCGGGGGATCTTGTAGGGGGCAAGGCGCTGCCGGCAATGCGCCTTGATCCGGTCTTCGGCGCGCGGCGGCTGTTCACTGGCGACGACGAAGGCCTTGATTACCTGCCCCATGATCTCGTCATCGATGCCGATCACCGCGACTTCGGTGATGCCGGGTATTTCGCTGATTACTTCTTCGACGTCGTTGGGGTGTACACGGTGCGCGCCGGTCTTGATCATGTCGCCGCGGCGGCCGAGCAGGAACAGGAAGCCGTCCTCGTCCAGATGGCCGATGTCGCCGGTGCACAGCCAGCCTTGGCGCAACACCGAGGCGGTGGCTTCTGGATTGTTCCAGTAACCAAGCATGACGTTGGGGCCGCGCACCCATACCTCGCCGTCTTCGCCGGCCACGGCGTTTCCCCCGTCCTCGCGCACGATCTTCCATTCCAGCCCCTGTACTGGAGTTCCGACCGAGCCGGGCTTGCGCTCCAGGTCTTCCGGGCGCAGCCAGCTGATGCGGGAGGTGGCCTCGGTCTGGCCATACATGACGAACAGGCGGGCTGCGGGAAAGGCGGCGCGCACGCGATGGGTCAGGGTCGGCGACATCGCGCCACCTGCCTGGGTGAGGCAATCCAGCCCGGACAGGTCGTGGCCGCTGGCGACCAGGTGATCCAGCAACAACGCATAGGTGGAAGGAACGCCCGAGAAGCTTGTGGCGCGTTCGCGTACCGCGGTATCCAGCACCAGCTGCGGGAAAAGCAGGTTGGGTGCCAGGATCACGCTGGCGCCGCTGATCAGGTGCGTGTGCAGCACCGAAGCGCCGTAGGCGTAGTAGAACGGCAGCACGCTCAGCACGCGGTCGTCGTGGTCCAGGTCCAGGTAAGTCGCCACCGCGACCACGTTCGCCAGCAGGTTGTCGTGGCTCAGCACCACGCCCTTGGGGGCGCCGGTAGTGCCGGAGGTGTAAAGGATCAACGCCGGCGTGGAACCGACGGTAGCGACAGCCGTGGCCATGGGTCGCGCGCCGCCTGCGGCGACACACAGCGCCTGGCCTGCGATGGCCACGGTGCGCCCCAGTGCCAGCCCGGCCTGGTCCAGGGCCAGCTCGACGTCGCGATGCCCGGCTTCATGGACCACATGGCGGGCGCCGCTGTGCTGCAGCCAGGGCAGGAAATCGCGCGTGCGGGCCTGCACGTTCAATGGAACGGCAATGCCGCCCGCGCGCCAGATGGCATAGCACGCCACGACTGCCTCGATGCGGTTTGGCAATACCAAGGCCACGCGTTCGCCAGGTTGCAGCCCGTGGGCCAACAAGTGGCTGGAGAAACTTTCTATCTGCTCCCAGAGTTCGCCATAGCTCGCCTTCCGCTCTCCATCGACAATGGCGATGCGCTGCGGACTATCGCGAGCTACCGCACTGACGCGAGCGCAGAGGCTGTCCATGCGCAATCCGGTTCAGCCCGCGAGCTTGCGGCTGACGAATTCGTCTACGCTATGGATCGAATCGAAGTTCGCCGGAACCATCTCGTCGGGCACGATGGAAAGCTTGAACTCGTCTTCCAGGAAGAAGATCAGTTCGTGGACTCCGGTTGAATCGATAATGCCCCCGCGAATGAGAGAATCCTGGTCGCCGATGCTTGATTCGTCATCGGAGAACAGGAAATTCTCGAGGATGAAGCGTTTGATCTGTTGCCGTTGTTGCATGGGAACCCCTGGAAAATCTCCATCGATACAAGTCGGATAAACGCAAGGACCGGCTGTATCCGGCCAAAAAAATGGGTAAGGCGGCGGTGCTAATATCGCGCTGTACCATGCTGCGGCCCGAGTCCCATGAGATTGCCTGCCCTTGTACTGTTGCCGTTGATGCTGGTCGCCTGTGGCGGCAGCGACAATGCGCCGCCCGCGATCTCGGTGCCGCATGCGGTGGAAATGACGGTGCCCGTTGCCTATGCTTCCGAAAAGGGAACCTACGCAGTCACCGAGCTGGTGGCCGGGCTCGAACATCCGTGGGCGCTGGCATTCCTGCCGCAAGGTGGAATGCTGGTGACCGAACGTCCCGGCCGGCTACGCCGGATCGGCGCTGACGGCCAGGTGTCGGCACCGATCCCAGGGCTGCCCGGTATTTTTGTCGATGGCCAGGCCGGCTTGCTCGACATCGTGCTCTCGCCCACCTTCGTGCGCGACCAGGTGTTGTTCCTTTCCTTTGCCGAGCCCAACCTACGTGGCAACAAGGCAGGCACTGCGGTGTTGCGCGCGCGCCTGCAGGGCAATGCGCTGGTGGAGACGGAAGTCATCTACCGACAGGAACCCAAGTTGTCGCACGGCACCCATGTCGGCTCGCGCCTGGTGTTCGATGGCGCAGGCCACCTGTTCCTGACCCAGGGCGACAACCGGGTCGCGGCGGCCGCGGCGCAGGAACTGGACAAGCTGCAGGGCAAGCTGGTGCGGATCTGGCCGGACGGGCGTATTCCCGAGGACAACCCGTTCATCGGACGCGACGGCGCACGCGCGGAGATCTGGTCCTACGGTCACCGCAACATGCAGGGCGCGGCGATCAATCCGGCTGACGGAAAGCTCTGGACCAGCGAACACGGGCCGCTGGGCGGCGATGAAATCAACCTTCCCCAGCCCGGCCGCAACTATGGTTGGCCAGTCATCACCGATGGCAAGGATTACAGCGGCGGGCCGGTGCCCGGTTCGGTTGGAAAATCCGCGCCGGGAATGGAGCGGCCGCATCACGTGTGGGCCGTCTCGCCCGGGCTGAGCGGCATGGCTTTCTACACCGGCGATCTGTTTCCGCAATGGAAGGGCAACCTGTTCCTCGGCGCGCTGGCGTCGAGCAATCTGATACGCCTGGAACTGGACGGCGACCGGGTGGTGCACGAAGAGCGTTTGCTGGTCGAGCGCCAGCAACGCATACGTGACGTGCGGCAAGGACCCGATGGCGCGTTATACGTCCTGGTGGACGCCGTGAACGGACAATTGCTGAAGCTCACTCCTGTGCCGTGAACGCGCGTCCCGGGCAGGTTTCCGGGCGATGAAATCGACGCTGGTGATGCAGAGTTTTTCGGGCGGCACCTGCTCGAAACGAGCGTCGACCTTCATCTTGGCCAGCTGGTCCAGGCGTTGCGCCCTCGCGATGGATGTGTCGAGTTCGATGGCATAGCCCATGGCGGCGGCGCGCTCGACGAATTCGTGGGCACGCATCCGGTTCTGGTAAAGGAAGGCGTTGTCCCAGAATTTCCACTGGCGGTCCGAGTACTGCAGATAGTTGAGCTGGTGAACCTTGCTGTCGACATAGGCGTAGTGGTCGCCGCAGTTGACCGAATGGAACATCAGCCCTCCCGAGGCCAGGATACGCATCGATTCCCGGTACATCGCTGTGATCGCGTCGGGCGGAACATGTTCCAGTACGCTGTTGGAGAACACCACATCCACCTCGCCGTCAGCCAGGGCGGTGTGGGTTGCATCGGCGGGCGCCGCGTAATGGATGACCCCGCCGGTGATTCCGGTCAGGTCCTGGCTGTCCTGGATCGCCGCCTGCAGATGCTGGTAGCGATCGCGCACCGCCAACGGATCGGCGCCGCTGGTCGCTGCGATGACATCGAGGAACCCGGCAAGCTCGGTTATCGCCTTGTGCACCAGTTCCATCCGCAGGTGACGGGTCAGGTCACAGGTGGTGACGCGCCGGGCGCCAGCCAGGTAAAGCGCGAAAGGGAACGTGGGGTACCAGCCGGTTCCGATCTCGAAAAAGTGCGAGCGATCCATCGCGACGCCGGCATTGCGCAGGTGCCGGATCATGATCTGCCAGTCCTCGACCTTGATCGCCAGCTCCCTGCTGAAATCCTGCAAGCCGCCGAAGCCGAGCTGCATGCGGTAATGGAGCTTGTCACCGGCCGGCATCACGCCGAGCACTTTCTGCGCCAGTCCCTTGATTCTCCAGTGCATGCCTGCTCCCATCGCTCGGGCTCGTGGACGAGCCTGTTCAATTTCCGGTTCATCGATGCGCCTGGCCCGTCTCAGGCCACGGCGGTCAAATCAATAACGCCATCAGCGCAGCAATGCGGCCTCGGTCTGTTGCTGTACCAACATGGTGGACAGGATGCCGACGAAGGCCTGGTTGTCGGCGAATCCCGTGGCGCGGCCCTGCCGGCACTTCTCGAACAGGCGTGATACGGCCGCCGGATCGAAATATCCCGCCGCGCGGATCCGGTCGGGGCCCATGAGGTCTGCAACGTAGTCCAGTGGCTTTCCGTCGAAGAAGAAGCTCTGGCTATCCGGGGCGCGGTAAGGCTGCTTGGTGCGGTTGACGATTTCATCGGGCAGCATGTCGGCCAGTGCGCGACGCAACAGGTATTTCTCGGTCATGCCGCGGATCTTGAAGCTTGGCGGCAAGCGGTTGGCGAACTCTATGACCCGATGGTCGAGATAGGGGAAGCGGCCCTCGATCGAATTCGCCATCGCAACCCGGTCACCCTGCGAAGAGAGCAGGTACCCGGCCAGTAGCGATTTGGCTTCCACGTACTGGTCCTTTGCCAGTCCGCTCCAGTTCTCCATGCCTGCCGGCAGGGTCTGCTCATAGGCGGTCAACGGATCCCAGTCGCCGATGCCGGCACGGATTTCCGGCGACAGGAACGACAACGCACGCTGCGATGTGGTCCAGCGCGGCACATGGGCGAAGATCGGTCGATGCAGGTGCTCCATACCCTGGCCGAAGAACGATTGCGCGAACGCCGGGTTGCTGACCGGGGAGTTCTGCAGGTAGCCGTACAGGCGCCCCAGCAAACGCGGGCGGAAGCGGGAGCCGGGTTGCTGCGACCAAAAACGACGGATCTTGGCTTCCTTGAACAGGTCGTAGCCGCCGAAGACTTCGTCTGCACCTTCTCCGGTCAGTACCACCTTGTAGCCGTGTTCACGCACGCTGCCGGCCAACAGCATCAGCGGGACCGGCGCGGTCCGCAGCACCGGGGTCTCGGTGTGGCGGATCAAGCGCGGGAATGCCTCGCCGATATCGCGACGGGTGCAGCGCAGGGTGGTGTGGTCGGTGCCCAGGTGCCTGACCATGGCCTGCTGGTATTCGCTTTCATCGTACTCGCCGTCTTCGAAGGCTACGGAGAAAGTGCGCACCGGCGTTCTGGTGAAGCCGCGGATCATCGCCACGATGCCCGACGAATCGAGCCCGCCGCTCAGGTAGGCGCCTACCGGCACGTCGGCGCGCAACTGCAGGCGTACCGCATCGATCAACAGTTCGCGCAGCTCCGCGGTAGCCTGTTCCACACTCAGCGGATAGCGCGAGGGAGAAGTTTCCGCCGCATCCGGAAAGGTCCAGTCCCAGTAGCGGGTGAGGTTCTGTCGGCCGTCGCGTTCGATCGCCAGCAGGCAGCCGGGGGGCAAGCTGGAAACGCCTTCGTACAGGGTGTCCGGGTCCACCGCCGACCAGTAGGTCAGGGTCTGCACCAGCGCCTGTGGGCGCAACCGCGCGCATTGCGGCAACACCGCAAGCAGGGCTTTGACTTCCGAAGCGAACCAGGTGCGTCCGCCATCGCGCACATAGAACAGCGGACGGATGCCGGCGCGGTCCCGGGCCAGCACCAGTCGCTGCCGCTCGCTGTCCCACAGCGCGATCGCGAACTGTCCGTTGAGGTGCTGCACGAAGTCGTCGCCGTAGCGGTCGTACAGATGCACGATCACCTCGGTGTCCGAGTGCGTGTAGAACACGCGGCCCTCGGCTTCCAGCGCGCTGCGCAATTCGAGGTAGTTGAAGATCTCGCCGTTGAACACCGTCCACGCATCGCGGCGCGGATTGTGGATGGGCTGGTCGCCTGTGGCCAGATCGATGATCGACAGGCGCGCGTGGGCCAGGCCGACGCCATTCTCGGCATGGAAGCCGTAGCCGTCGGGTCCGCGATGGGCCAGGGTGCGGATCATCCGCTCCAACTGCGGACGTGCTGCCTCGGCGATCACGTCGGGCCCGCTGAATCCTGCGATTCCGCACATAGTGGTCAGGGCTCGGGAGAGAAGGAGGAATGGGACATGGCGATCAGCGCGCGCAGGCCGCGGCGGCGGTGCGCGACTGCAGCAAGGCTTCGTCGCAGGCGATCAGGGTATCGCGCGCCACTTGCCGCCAGTCGCGCGAGAACTTCCTGGACAGGGCGGCTTCGTCCCAGCGTCGATCAAGCACAGCGGCCAGGCCTGCGGCCAGCGCGTCGGCATCGCGTACCGCGACCATCAGTCCGGAACCGGCATCCACCACTTCGGGTATCCCCCCGACCGGCGTGGACACCACGGGGCGACCGCAAGCCAGCGCCTCGACCAAAACGTTGGGATGGCCTTCGGAATAGCTGGGCAGCGTCACCAGGTCCGCCGCCGCCATCCAGTGCGCGACTTCCATCGGCGGTTGCGCGCCGGCGAGGGTGACGTCGAGGTTGTCGCGGGCGATGCGTTCGACCAGTTCGCCACGCAATGGGCCTTCGCCCACCAGCACCACTTTCAATGCGGGGCGCGAAGACGCCAGCAGGCGCGTGGCGTCCATCAATTCGCGCAGCCCTTTCTCGGCCACCAGCCTGCCCACGTACAGCACGACTTCGGCATCGGCTGGCAATGCGAATGTGGTTCGCGCCGCGTCGCGGTCGCCCGGGTGGAAGA
>JBOHXX010000061.1:0-12725 GCA_050737675.1 Pseudoxanthomonas sp. | reverse complement strand
GGTCATGAATGGCGACATCCTGACGGACGTTCACTATGGGGAGTTCCTCGACGAACATGTCGACGAGGATCGCTTGTTCACGATTTCGGCCGCCGCTCGCAACCAACGCATAGACTATGGCGTGCTGAAGACCACCGATTCAAATACCTTGTGCGGTTTCGAAGAAAAACCCAGTATCCCTTTCCTGGTGAGCATGGGTGTTTATGCAGTCTCCCGCCGCGTTCTCGACGTCATCCCGGTCGATCAGGCATTTGGATTTGATGACCTGGTTCTTGGTTTCTTGGCCAAGGGTGACAGTGTCGTGACTGTTCCCCATGACGGGTATTGGCTGGACATCGGGCGGCCGGACGATTACGAGCGTGCCATCGACGATTGGCCGGAATTGTCCAAGAGGCTTGCGCTCGGATGACTGGCGTGGGCGATTTCCGTGGGAAGCGGGTCGTAGTCACGGGGGCAGGCGGATTCTTGGGGAAGCGTCTCGTCGAACGGCTCCTCGGCAGCGGTTGCGAGGTGGTGGCTCTCGGTCGCGCATCGGGTTTCGATCTTCTGGAGGATGAAATACCGCTTTCGGCAACCGACCATGTATTCCACCTTGCCGCTGAGACGGGGGTGCCCGCATCGTGGGAAGACCCCGTTCGATTCCATCTCGTCAATGCCCATGGAACAGTGCGGGTGCTGGACCAGTGCCGCAAAGCCGGTTGCAGCATCACCTATGTCGGCGCATACATTTACGGAATTCCGCAGACGTTGCCGATATCGGAAGACCACCCGCTCGATCCGAACAATCCATACGCGTTTTCGAAATGGATGGGCGAGCAGGCGTGTGAGTGGTACGCGGGGACCTACGGCCTCGCCGTGACCGCGGTCCGACTTTTCAACGTCTATGGGCTTGGCCAGAGCGACAGGTTCCTGGTGGCGAGCCTGGTCGCCCAGGCGCTGGACCCGCAGGTGTTGTCGATCAAGCTGATGGACATGTCACCGAAGCGCGATTATCTCTACATCGAAGACGCGGTCGACGCGCTGCTGGCTTCACGGTCGCCGGGAGGATACAGGCTGTATAACGTGGGCAGCGGCGTTTCCCACAGCGTCCGCGAGGTGGTCAATGTCGTCCTCCAGGCTGTCGGCTCGGCCAAGCCCATTGTTGAAGCCGGGGAATCGCGGCGTAATGAAATCCCCGATGTCAGGGCCGATTGTTCGAGAATCTCCACGGAGTGTGGCTGGGTTCCGAGATACACACTGGCGGCAGGCGTGGGTCAAATGGTCAAGGAAGCCCTGAATTGAAGAGCATCCAGATCGTTTGTCCCGTGTTCCGCGAGGAAGAGGTGATTCTCGTTTTTCACGAACGTCTTCGCGCGGCAGTTGCACCACTGCGGCAGCGTTATGCGTTTTCTTTCCTGTATGTGATGGATCCTGCGCCGGATCTGACGGAAAGTATCCTCAAGCAATTGTCTGTAGCCGATTCCGAGGTCGATGTCATGGTGATGTCGCGCCGTTTCGGCCACCAGGCGGCGCTGATAGCGGGGATCGATGCTTGCGAAGCTGACGCCGTAATCATGCTGGATAGCGATGGTCAACACCCGCCCGAATTGATCCCATCGCTGGTGGAGCGCTGGGAGGCCGGCGCGCAGATCGTGCAGACCTTGCGCAAGGACGGCAGCGAAACCGGCTTTCTGAAGCGAACCTCCTCCGCGATGTTCTACCGGCTTCTTTCCTGGATTGGTTCGATAGAATTGCGCGGTGGGGCGGCCGATTACCGACTACTCGACAGGAAAGTCATCGATGTCCTGCGCGACGAACTGAAGGAAAGGAATGTATTCCTGCGGGGGCTGGTGGCCTGGATGGGCTTCAACATCACTTTCGTTGAGTTCGAGCCGCTTCGGCGACTGCACGGCGCGTCGAAATACCGCCCGTCCATTCTCTTCAACTTTGCGCTGCAAGGCGTCAGTTCTTTCTCGAAAACGCCCCTTCGCATGTGCACCATGGCCGGACTTTTGCTTTCCGCGCTCAGCATACTGGCAGGTGTGTTCATGATTATTGCGTACTTCCTGGGGAATACGGCGATGCCGGGCTGGGCGTCGCTGATTGCCTTCATAACCCTGCTGGGAGGCATGCAGTTGTTCTTCATGGGAATCATCGGCGAATACCTCGGGCAAGTATTTGATGAGGTCAAGGGGCGTCCACGCTATCTGGTTGCAAAGCGATACGGTGCTCATGCAGCAGGTATTTCGACCAACCCAGGGGTTCGACAGGTCTCTTCCAATGATTGATGCGATTAATTACGACCAACAGAGGATCGATGCCGCAGTGCTGGGCCGCGACCATTCCCATTTCACGCGGGATTTGCTTGAGCAAAGCGACGCATTGCTTGCTGCGGTCAATGGCAAGCGGGTATTGGTCGTGGGGGGCGGTGGATCCATCGGATCCGCGACGACGATGTTGCTGGCAGACCTGCAGCCGAAGTGCCTGCATGTGGTGGATCAAAGCGAGAATTACCTCGCCGAGCTCGTGCGCGACTTGCGCGGCCGCCCGGATGGGCTTGACGTGGCCGATTTCCGTACCTTACCCATCGACTATGGCTCGGCCGTCATGGGGCGTTTCCTGGGGGAAGCCGCGCCGTACGAGTTAGTTCTCAACTTCGCCGCCCTCAAGCATGTCCGATCGGAGAAGGACATCTATTCCCTCCTGCAGATGATCGACACCAATGTGGTTCGCCACGTGCGCTTCAGGCGCTGGCTCAAGAAGGGTGGGCATGCGCAGCGGTACTTCGCCGTATCGACGGACAAGGCGGCCAATCCGACCAGTCTCATGGGCGCCAGCAAGCGGCTGATGGAAGACGTCGTTTTCGCCCCTGATCTTACGACCAGTGGAATCGACACGACGGCGAGGTTCGCCAATGTCGCGTTTTCCAACGGAAGCCTGTTGCAAGGGTTTCTGATGCGGCTTTCCAAGGGTCAGCCCCTCGCTGCGCCGCGGGAAACCAGGCGCTACTTCGTCTCCCAACGTGAATCAGGCGAAATTTGCTTGTTGTCAGCCTTGCTGGGACGGGCGGGGAACGTGTTGTTTCCCAAACTTGATCCAGTCAGCGAGCTCCAACTCCTCGAGGATATCGCAGTCCGCGTACTCAACGTCGCGGGCTTCGAGCCTGTCTTGTTTGACGATGAGCGCCAGGCTCGCGAGGCAGTGGCTTCATTGTCACGTGAAAATCGTTGGCCGTTGCTTCTCACGTCCCTGGACACAAGCGGGGAGAAGCCCTACGAGGAATTCGTGGGTGCCGGTGAAGCGATTACCGAAAGCGGGCTGGTTACCTTGGGCGCAGTACAGCATGTGGCGACCCAGGCCCTGACCACCAAAGTTCTTGAAATGCTTGAGGATGCGGTCAGCCGTGTTGATGGCGCCGTGGACAAGCAGGGGATCGTGGACACGATCCAGAGTGTAATCCCTGGGTTCACGCATAGGGAAACTGGAAAATCGCTGGATGACCGCCTGTGACAACCACTGGCTGCGGCGCTAGGCGGGATGCTTGAACACGTAATGCTTGTTTAGAAAAAACGATGCGCCTACGTAAATGGCTCCTGCCACTACCTGCGAGACTGCTGCGTGCATGTGCAATACATCGATGCATAGCAGGAGCATGCCGAAATTGGCCAGGTAGGCGGCAATGAACACGACCAGGAAGCGCAGCGCCTCCGATCGCGACCGGGTCGGGGTCTTGAACGTAAAAAACTTGTTCAGGAAATACGACACGACAAAACCAAACAGATAGCCAGCGATATTGCTTGCAGCCGGGCTCATCTTCAGCAGATACATGCAGCTGAAAATTACGGCGAACCCAAGGGCCGTGTTGAATAGCCCGACGAGGATGTATCGGAAAAGCTGACCCATCAGTCTATTCCGGCGCGCACCCAGTATTGCCCGCCCAAGGGTAGCCAACCCAGGCGCTTTTCCACCGGCGACAGCCATGAAAGACGTGGTGGGACGAACAGGCAGTATGCCGTGCTCTTGACAGCAAGATTGGCCTGTCGAAACAGGTCGCGCAACTCCGAGGGCTTGAGTAGCACGGCGTCGGCATCATAGGGGCAGGTATCCACGATTCGCCGGGTTACAGGGTTGAAGGGATTGTGTTCAAACACGCAGGCCGAGCCTTGGCTTTGCAGTCGTGTGGCCAGCAACTCAGTGGCGGGCAGTCGTTCCGCACGTGGTATGTGGTGATATACGCCAGCAATGAAGATCAGGTCGAACTTGCCCAGGTCCAGGTCCGGGCGTTCGACCTCGAAACGCACGCCCTTGTTACCGGAAGAGGCCGTAGCAAGGCTTGCCTCGGAAATATCAGTGCCAATGATTTCCGCTTTTGGGAACGCAGCTTGCAGGTAAGGTATATTCCGGCCGATTCCGCAGCCGTACTCGAGTATCCGGTTGACTGGCTGCTGGCCAAGCGCGTTGGCGACCAGTTCCACCTTGTACTTGGCGAAATATTCCTCGCTGGCGGAAAAAAACTGGGTCCCCTCGCGCAGGAGTGCATTGTAGTTGTCGGTGTACTTGTCGAAGTCGACCTTGTCGTTCATGGCGTGTATTCCTATCGCAGCGGTTGCGCTTGCAGTTACGCGGATATAGATGTCGTGACGTGGGAATTATCCTCCCCCGCGAATGGGATCACGAAGTGGCCGTCCTCGAAATAGCCAAGGTGGCCGTTCAATACCGTTCCCAGCCGGCGCCTGATTGGCACGACAAGCAATTCCATTGCTTGCGTGGGTTCCAGGAACCGTGCCTCCAGAATTTCGGTGCCGTTCGTGGCGATGTGACTGCCGGTCTCGAAGTTGACGGGTGCACACTCAAACAGAAAGTGCACCGATTCACTGAATCCGCCCTCTGGCGGCAACATATCGATGCACAGCAGGCGCAATATGGTTGGCGCCATGCCCACTTCCTCCATTGCCTCCCTTCGCAGCGCGCTCGCCGGGGTTTCGAGTGCCTCAACCAGGCCCCCAGGCAGGAGCCAACCGGGTCGATAGGATGGCTTTACCACGAGGATGCGTCCGCACTGGTCGCGGATGATTCCTCCTGCTGAGCAGCGCCTGCGGGGGAAACCTGCATCAAGCTCGGCAACCGACTCCGATCCGGGCGCAATCATTACCTGGCGCGGCCGTAGACATCTTCAAAGCGCACGATATCGTCCTCACCGAGATAGCTGCCCGACTGCACTTCTATCAACTCAAGCGGCAGCTTTCCCGGGTTTTCCAGGCGATGCGTAACACCCAAGGGTATGTAGGTGCTTTGATTCTCAGTGAGCAGAATGACCTCGTCTCCACGCGTAACCTTCGCGGTGCCGCTCACGACGATCCAGTGTTCGGCGCGGTGATGGTGCATCTGTAGGCTAAGCGTTGCGCCTGGTTTTACGGTGATGCGTTTTACCTGAAAACGCGCACCGTTGTCGAGAGAGTCGTAGGCGCCCCATGGCCGGTAGACTTTGCGGTGCGCGGCCGCCTCGCTGCGGCCGTCACGCTTGATACGGCGCACGACTTCCTTTACTTCCTGGATGCGGTGGCGATTGCCGACCAATACCGCGTCGTCGGTTTCGACCACCACCACGTCTTGCAGTCCAACTAGGGCTATCAGTCGCGTGCCATGCGCATAAGTATTCTTGCAGTCGATTTCAATCACGTCACCGTGATGGGCGTTGCCATTCGAATCCTGGGGCGACACTTCCCACAGCGCACCCCACGACCCGACATCGCTCCATCCTGCGTCCAAGGGGATCACTACGGAGTCGTCGGTTTTCTCCATCACGGCGTAGTCGATGGAGTCGCTCGGACACGCTTCGAACGATTCGGCATCCAGGCGAATGAAATCGGCGTCGCGGCTGGCTTTCGCCAGCGATTGTTCGCATGCGTCCAGCATTGCCGGGTTCAGTGCGCGTAGCTCGTCCAGATAGCGGGTGGCCTTGAACAAGAACATGCCGCTGTTCCAGAAATACTCGCCGGAGGCAACATAGGACCGGGCGGTATCGATATCTGGTTTCTCCACGAAACGTTCGACCTTGCGCGCGCCCGTGCCTGGTCTGGCTTTGATATAGCCATATCCCGTTTCAGGACCGGCGGGTACGATGCCGAAGGTGACAAGCTTACCCGCTTCGGCAGCGATCGCAGCTTCCCGGACCACGGCGTGGAATGCTTTATCGTCACGGACTACATGATCCGAGGGCAGCACCAGAAGCAATGCGTCCGCACCATTGCGGGTTGCCTGCAATGCCGCAATCGCGATTGCAGGCGCTGTGTTTCGGCCCACTGGTTCCAGGATCACGGCAGCAGGCTCGATACCGATTTCACGCAATTGCTCGGCTACCATGAACCTGTGCTCATGGTTGGCGACGATTATCGGGCCGAGCACGGCAATCGGCGCAACGCGCCGCCAAGTCGCCTGCAACATGGTGTCGTCCCCGACCAAAGGCAGGAACTGCTTCGGGTATGCCTCGCGCGACAACGGCCACAAACGAGTTCCGGACCCGCCAGACAGGATTACTGGGAGAATATCGTTCATGCATGTGGCCTTAAGTCTGTACTTCAGGTGGCAATGAAAAAGAAAACAATTCGTTGCATCTTTGGACCGTAGCCTGCCTCCTGCAACTGCGGGCTGGCCGGAGTCATCAGGTGGACGGCCCCGGCCCTCGTCCGGGAGCAAAATTGTGGATCGTCCGGACCTGATACAGGCGCCGCCTGATTACAAGGCCTAGTTTCCAGTCATGTGCATTCACATGAAGCGACCATATATTTGCCAGTCCCTCTGCGCCTGGATCGGCTCCGTCCGGGCAGCGCGCCAGTTCCATCGAGTGCTCCGTTGAAGGCGCCACTCAAAGACCCGTACGAATCATCAGCCGGAGCCGGCCGTAGGGGAAGCTATTGGGTCGGGCAGGGGCATCGTTGCGAAGTTGAGGTCAGGGTGCAGTGGGAACTGCCTCACCGTTGCTACCGCAAAGCGACTCCTGCTTGTCGCCGCAACGCGCAAAGGTATCCAGGTGCAGGGTGGGCTTGCCATAGCTTGAAAACCACGCCACGCCTTCCTGCACGGCGTCGACTTGTGCCGTTCCGCCGAGCGTGGCGGCGACTGGGAACGCGATCGGGAGCAGTGCTTTCTCGCCCTTGGCCAGCGCAGCGGGAAGGGGGTAGCGCTGGAACTCCAATGCTGCGGGTGGAGTGTTCATCGTGCCGTCCTTGCCAAGGATCGCCACTCCGATATTGACCGGGTGCGTCCCCGCGCTGGCCAGCGTGTCCGTGCCATTGTTCTGGATCTCTATGGTGTAGCTGACGGCATCGTTCACCTTGTCGTAAACCGGGCCGCTGACTATCGTGTAGGAAAGGTCGATTTTCTCGGCGCTGATGGGGGCGTTTATCGAAAACGCCGGCGCTTCGGCTGCTGCTCCTTCAGTCGATGAAGCAACCGGTGCCTCGGCTGGTGGGTCTTTGCATCCGGCCAGCGCCAGTGCAGCCAGGACTAGCCCGCTGACGAAGAAATTCTTTTGCTTGAGCATGTTATTTCCTTTCGGGCACATGAAAAAAATGGAATGTAGCATGTAGTCAAATCAGCTCGGCTTGCAATTCAGGCAGGACGCGGAACAAGTCGCCCACCAGTCCTATATCCGCGATCTCGAAAATCGGCGCTTCCGCATCCTTGTTGATAGCTACGATGGTGCCGGCGTCCTTGATGCCCGTCAGATGTTGGATGGCGCCCGAGATTCCAATAGCGACATACAACTCCGGTGCGATGATTTTTCCGGTCTGTCCGACTTGCATCTCGTTGGGGCAGTAGCCCGCATCGACCGCCGCGCGCGAAGCGCCGACACCGGCGCCGAGTTTGTCGGCGAAGGCGTAGATGATCTTGAAGTTCTCTTCGGAACCCACGCCGCGGCCACCGGAGACTACGCGCCTGGCGCTCTGCAGGTCGGGGCGGTCGGACTTGCCGGCGGCCAGGCCTATGAAGCGCGTATGGGTGGGCAGGCTGGCATCGACCGAAACCGCTTCGACCGTGGCATTGCCGCCCTTTGCGGCTTCCGGCCAGGACGCGGTGCGCACGGTGGCGACCACGGGGTGGTCGGTAGGCGCCTCGACGGTGATGATGGCATTGCCGGCATAGATCGGGCGCTTGAAGCTGTGGCTGCCTTCCACCGACATCACGTCCGACACCTGCGCGGTGCCGAGCAGGGCGGCCACGCAGGGCATCAGGTCCTTGCCGAAGGTGGTGGAGGGGCCGAATACATGCGTGTAACCCGTCGCCAGCTTCGCGATCTGCGGTGCGAGCACCTGGCCGATGGCATGGGCATTGGCAGCATTGGAAACGGCCAGCACCTTGGCGACGCCGGCGATCTGCGCGGCTTCGGCGGCGACAGCGGCCGGCTCGGACGCTAGCACGGCGATGTCGATGGAATCGGGCCTCAGCGCCAACGCGGCGCTCACGGTCTTGGCGGTGGCCGCGTTGAGCTTGCCGTGCAGGTGTTCGGCGATGACGAGAACCTTGCTCATTACAGCAACCCCTTCTGCTTGAGTACGGCGACCAGTTCGGCCGCGTCCTTGACCATCACGCCCTTGCCGCGCTTGGCGGGGGGGGCGTAGTGGGTGGTCTTCAACGTGTCGCCACTGTCCACGCCCAGGTCGGCGAAGGGAATGCTTTCCAGCGGCTTGCTCTTGGCCTTCATGATGTCCGGCAGCTTGATGAAGCGCGGCTCGTTGAGGCGCAGGTCGGTGGTGACCACGGCAGGCAGGTCCACTTCCAGCGTTTCCAGGCCGGCGTCGACTTCGCGGGTCACCGTGGCCTTGCCGTCGGCGATTTCCAGTTTGGAAGCGAAGGTCGCCTGCGGGCGGCCCCACAGCGTGGCCAGCATCTGCCCTGTCTGGCTGGAGTCGTCGTCGATCGCCTGTTTGCCCAGGATCACCAGGTCCGGCTGTTCCTTTTCCACCAGTTTGAGCAGGGTGCGGGCGGCGGTCAGTGGCTGGATCGGGCCGTCGACGACCACGTGGATGGCGCGGTTGGCGCCCATGGCCAGGCCGTTGCGCAGGTGCGCCTGGGCGTCGGCCGGGGCGATGGTGGCGACGACGACCTCGGTGGCGATGCCCTTGTCGCGCAGGCGCAGGGCTTCTTCCAGGGCGATTTCGTCGAAGGGGTTGGCCGAGAGCTTGACGCCTTCGGTGACCACGCCGGAACCATCCGGCCTGACCTGGACGCGGACGTTGTAGTCCACCACGCGCTTGTAGGCGACGAGAATCTTCATCCTGTGGGAATTCCTGTGGGCTTGGAGGAATGGCCCGGCGAGGCGATGGCTGGCCGAGGTCAGAAGGGGGGGATTTTACCGGGGGAAGAGTGCCCGTGCGAGTACGCGGGGATCAGCTGCCGAGTCGCTGGGCGAGGACAGCCGCGAATTGGTCGGCGCTGCCGGGTGCTTGGGCGAAAAAAAGCGAGGGTTCGATCAGTTCCAGTTCCAGCAGGGTGGGAAGGCATTGGTCGTCACGGATCAGATCGATGCGGGCGTAGGGCAGCGGATGCTTGAGCTGCAGCCGCCGCGCAACAGCCGACAGGGCGAGTTCGGCAAGCGTACGTTCGTCTGGATCCGCATTGCGCGGGGTGATGTCGCCCAGGGCATTGGGCGTTTCGGTTGCAGGTTGCTCGGGGCGCAACAGCGCGCCCTTGCGAATCGCGTGGCTGAACTGGCCGTTGAAATAGACCAGGGCGGTTTCGCCGGCATTGTCGACCGAGCGCAGATAGGGCTGCAGCATCACGCTCCTGGCCTGTTCCAGCAACCGGGCGATGTGGTTGCTGGCAGCGAACTCCTGCATCCGTGCATAGCGCTGCGTGTCACGCGCGCCTGCGCTGACCGTCGGTTTGACCACGAACTCCGCGGCGGGCTGCTCCAGCAAAAAGGCCTGCAGGGCTTGCAAGGGTTCGGCATCCGGTTCCACGAAAATGGTCGGAACAACCGGTACGCCAGCGGCGGCCAGGTCGGCGAGATAGTGCTTGTCGGTGTTCCAGCGGACCACCGGCAGCGGGTTCAACAGCGGCGTTGACTGCTCCGTGCGATCGCACCAGGCCAGGAATTCCGCCAGGCGCTCGGTGTAATCCCACGGTGAACGCAGCAGTGCCGCATCAAAGCGCCGCCAGCTGACAGTGGCATCATCCCATGCAACGGCGCGCGCCTGCAGGCCGGCTTGGGCGCAGGCTTGCAGCAAGGGAGCAAGGTCATCGTCGTGGCCAGTGGCGGCGACCGCGGTGACGAGGGCAAGGGTCTTCATGGCCGCAGTCTAAGGGAGCGGGCCGACCGCCATGCGGGTATTGGCCGAAAGTACCTGTGTCTGCCGACGGCGGCTGGTTAAAATGATGAACACTTCACGAAAATGGATACGGTCATGGTCGATGCGGTCGCCTCCTTGCCAACGCGCAACGGATCCAGGAGCAAGCTCTACTCGAGTGCCGCTGCGTCTCTGCAGGGCGTCGTTGCCAATGACCAGGTCGTGGCCGTAGGTGGTTTCGGCCTGTGCGGCATCCCCGAGGCGTTGATCGCGGCCTTGCGCGACTGCGGCGTCACCGGGCTGACCGCCATTTCCAACAACGCCGGGGTGGATGGCTTCGGCCTAGGGCAGCTGCTGACCACCCGCCAGATCCGGAAGATGATTTCGTCCTATGTGGGCGAGAACAAGGAATTCGAACGCCAATACCTGTCCGGAGAGCTTGAGCTGGAGTTCAACCCGCAAGGCACGTTGGCCGAGCGCCTACGGGCGGGCGGCGCGGGCATCCCCGCGTTCTTCACCCGTACCGGTTACGGCACCATCGTCGCCGAGGGCAAGGAGACGCGCGAATTCGATGGCCACCACTACGTGATGGAAACCGCATTGAAGGCAGACATCGCGCTGGTCAAGGCGTGGAAGGCCGACACTGCCGGCAACCTGATCTACCGCAAGACGGCCCGCAACTTCAATCCGGCCGTGGCCACTGCCGGCAAGGTGTGCATAGCCGAGGCCGAGATCATCGTCGAGGTCGGCGAACTCGATCCCGACCAGATCCATACCCCGGGCATCTACGTGGACCGGCTGGTCCACAACCCGCATCCCGAGAAGCGCATCGAGAACCGCACCATAAGCGCGGCCGCAACCAATGGAGGAGCACGCTGATGGCCTGGACCCGTGACGAGATGGCGCAGCGCGCCGCCCGCGAACTGACCGATGGCGCCTATGTGAACCTGGGCATCGGCCTGCCGACCCTGGTCGCCAATTACATACCCGAGGGTATGGACGTGTGGCTGCAGTCCGAGAACGGCCTGCTGGGCATCGGCCCCTTTCCGACCGAGGAAGAACTCGATGCCGACCTGATCAACGCCGGCAAGCAGACCGTGACCGCACGCAAGGGCGCCAGCTACTTCGGTAGCCATGACTCCTTTGCCATGATCCGCGGAGGCCATATCGACCTGGCCGTGCTGGGCGCCATGCAGGTCACCGACCAGGGCGACCTGGCCAACTGGATGGTCCCGGGCAAGATGGTCAAGGGCATGGGTGGGGCCATGGATCTGGTCGCCGGGGTCAGGCGCATCGTGGTGCTGATGGAGCATGTGGCCAAGGACGGAAGCCACAAGATCCTGCCGCAATGCGACCTGCCCCTGACTGGGGTGGGGGTGGTGAACCGGATCATCACGGACCTGGCGGTTTTCGATGTGACCGAACAGGGCTTGCTGCTGGTCGAAATGGCCGATGGAGTGGACCGGCAAGAGTTGGAGAGGAAAACCGGGGTCGGGTTCCGCGTTTCAAGCTGAATGCATTGGGAACTGCCTATTGGCGGGCTGCCTGATCGCAGAAGGGGATGTGACTGGGGCTGGCCTTTGGCTGCCAAAGCTGCGTTAAAGTAGACAACCCCCCTGTATATCTCACTTAGGTATCCCGCATGAAGATCCGATTTGGCGCACTCGCCCTGGTGGTCGCGCTCGCAGCCTGTTCCGGTCAGGACCGGACCATGACCGGCGATGCACACAAGGGAGGCCGGGCCATGGCTGCCCGATCAGCAGCTGGGTCGGCCATCGCGGGGTATTCAAAAGACAGTCAGCGCACCTTGGGCAATGCCCCGGACCGCGGTGAATTATTTGCGTACAAGAAAGACGCCACAGTCCTCCACAAGGGCGCTTATACCCTTCGTCCCATTGCATTGAGCGAAGAGCACGCCATACGCGGCGTAGCCACCGGCATGATGACCATCCCCGCACCGGATGGCAGCGAGATCAAGATCCGTTACCAGCGCCATGAAGAAAGTCCCGATGGCAACTGGTCCTGGATAGGGCGTGTGGTCGGCGGGGACCAGGGTCGCGAAGCCATCATCACCTTCGGCGAGCATGCCGTGTTCGGTTCGATCCCGCAGGCGAATGGCCCTTCGTTGCAATTGACCACGGAGCACGGCATCGCATACCTGGTGCAAGCCGACGCTGCCCGGCTGTTCAGGGGAACCCGCGCCGGTGGTGATGCCAGGGTGCCCGCCGCTTATGGTGCCTCCAGCGCGCACGAAACCGAAGCGCTGGTCGCGTCGGCAACGCAGAAGATCCAGGCGAAAGCGCTTGCCGTAAATCCCAAGGCGGTTCCCGCGGCCAACACGGTCGACCTGGTCGCCGGCTATTCCAACGGGTTGGCGACGCGACTGGGTGGCGCCTCGGTAACAGTCACCAAGCTCACCAACCTGGTCGCTGCTGCCAATGCAGCCCTGTCGAACAG
>JBOHXX010000060.1:0-12766 GCA_050737675.1 Pseudoxanthomonas sp. | reverse complement strand
ACGGGGTCTTGTCCAGCAGCGACTTGCCGGCCGGGCTCTCGTAGAACTTGGCCATGGCCCGGACGTCTTCGCGGGTGAAGGTCTTCTTGTAGACGTCGATGTACAGGGGCCGCATCTCGTCCCAGCTCAGCGAGCGGCGCAGGATGTCGCTGGTGCGCGCGTGCAGTCGCTCGATCTCCGCCTTCTGTTCGGTGCTGAGGTCCTTGCCGGCGGTGATCTGCTCGAACTGCTGGCGTTGCATGGCTTCCATCTGCGGCAGGATCGCGTCCAGCATGCCCTGCGCGCGCGAGGCGGTCAGCAGTCGCTCGATGTCGGCATCCGATGGTGGTGCGGCCGTGGCGGCGAAGGCGGACAGGGCCAGGCAGGCGGCCAGCAACAGGCGTGGCAACAAGCATCGAAGGGGCATGTATCGAAGGGGCATGCGGGAATCCGGGAGCGTCGAGCAAGCGTTGGAGTTTGCCTAGCTTTTGGTAAACGACCGGTTAAACCGCCTCCCGGCAATGCCCCGCGCATGCCAGCGACGCCGGCATTGCCTACAATTGGCCGATGGGGAGCGACGCACTCGAAATCACGCCCGCGCTGGCGATACCGGACACCGAACTGGTCGAACGCTTCGTGCGCGCCAGCGGCGCCGGCGGGCAGAACGTCAACAAGGTTTCGACCGCGGTCGAGCTGCGTTTCGACCTGGCCGGATCGCCGTCGCTGCCCGAACCGGTGCGCGAGCGCCTGCTGGCCAAGCGCGACCGGCGCATCACCGACGATGGCGTGCTGGTCATCGACGCGCAGCGCTTCCGCACCCAGGACCGCAACCGCCAGGATGCGCGCGAGCGCCTGGCGGCGTTCATCGCCACCGGACTGACGGCACCGAAGAAACGCATCGCCACCAAGCCCTCGTACGGCTCGAAACTGCGCAGGCTCGACGCCAAGCGTGGCCGCGGCGAAATCAAGCGTGGACGTTCGACCAAGGGAGAGACCGATTGAGCGAAGAAACGACGGCCGTGATTCCAGCAATCCCGCCGCGCATGCCGCAGGTGAGGCCGAACCGCTTCACCCGCTGGCTGGGCCGCACCGCGCTCAGGCTGGGCGGCTGGCGGGTGGTCGGCCCGATCCCCGACCTGGCCAAGGCGGTGCTGATCGTGGCCCCGCATTCCTCCAACTGGGACGGGTACTGGGGCATGGCGGCGAAGATCGCACTGGGCCTGGAGGTGCGCGTGCTGGGCAAGGCGCAATTGTTCTGGTGGCCGCTGGGACCTGTGTTGCGCCGGCTGGGCGCGATCCCGGTCAACCGCAGTTCGCCGCAGGGCACGGTGGAGCAGGCGGTCGCGATCATCCGTGGCTTCGACCGGATCTGGTTCACGCTGACGCCGGAAGGGACGCGCAAGCGCGTCGAAAAATGGAAGAGCGGTTTCTGGAAGATCGCGCGCGCCGCCGAGGTGCCCATCGTGATGGCTTATTTCCACTATCCGGAGAAGACCATCGGCATCGGCGACGTATTCCACCCCACCGGTGACGCCGACGCCGACATGGCCGCGATCCGCGAGTGGTACCGGCCGTGGCAGGGCCGCAACCACGGCACGACCTGAGGAACCGCAGGAGCGCCCCATGGGCGCGAGCGCTTCGTCCGGATAGCCGATACATCCGGGAAGAGCTCGCGCCCATGGGGCGCTCCTGCGGGCATGATCTTCCTGAATGGCGGATCGGTTCGCACCTTCGACACATGCGTTTGCGGCGCCATCGCGCTAGGGTAGCCGGCTTGTTCCCCGACCCTGGAAGCTTTACATGTCGCGTACCGTCGTCCTCGCCGCCGCCATCAGCCTGGCCCTTGCGGCCTGCACCGGAAACAAACCCGAAGCCGTGACCCAAACTCCCGCGAACACGCCCGCCGCCACTCCCGCCACCGCCGAGAACCCGCTGCTGGTCGCCAGCACGCTGCCGTTCGGCGCGCCGATGTTCGACAAGATCAAGGACAGCGACTACCTGCCGGCGTTCGAGGAAGGCATGAAGCAACACCTGGCCGAGATGCGCAAGATCGCCGACAACCCGGAGCCGGCCACCTTCGAAAATACCATCGAAGCCCAGGAACGCACCGGCGAGACCCTCAACCGCACCGCCCGCATCTTCTTCGGCCTGGTCCAGGCCGATACCAATCCGGAACGGCAGAAGATCCAGGAGGAAATCGCGCCCAAGCTGGCCGCGCACCAGGACGAGATCGCGCTGGATCCGAAACTCTTCGCCCGCGTGAAGGCCGTCTACGACGCCCGCGCCACGTTGAAGCTCGATCCGGAGCAACTGCGCCTGGTCGAACGCGACTACCAGGAACTGGTCCGCGCCGGCGCGCAGCTGTCCGATGCCGACAAGGACCAGATGCGCAAGTTCAACGTCGAGGAAACCACGTTGTCGACCGAGTTCCACACCAAGCTGGTCGCCGCCGCGGCCGCCGGTGCGGTGCAGGTCGACGACAAGGCCAAGCTCGACGGCTTGTCGGAAGGGGACATCGCCTCGGCCGCACAGGATGCGACTGCGCGCAAGCTCGACGGCAAGTGGCTGCTCGCGTTGCAGAACACCACCCAACAGCCGGTGCTGGCTTCGTTGAAGGATCGCGAGCTGCGCGCCAAGGTGCTGGAGGCTTCGGAAACCCGCACCGAACATGGCGACGCCAACGACACCCGCAAGATCATCCAGCGCCTGGCCCAACTGCGCGCGCAGAAGGCCAAGCTGCTCGGCTTCGACACCTACGCCGCGTACAGCCTGGCCGACCAGATGGCGATCAGCCCCGACAAGGCGCTGAAACTGCTGACCGACACCGTGCCGGCCGCGACCGCCAAGGCGAAGGGCGAGATTGCCAAGATGCAGGCAGTGATCGACAAGCAGGCCGCGGATGCGAAGACGCCCGGCTTCAAGCTGGCCGCGTCGGATTGGGATTTCTACGCCGAACAGGTTCGCAAGGCCGAATTCGACCTGGACGAGTCGCAGATCAAGCCGTATTTCGAGATGGACAACGTGCTGCACAACGGCGTGTTCTACGCGGCCACGCAGATGTACGGCATTACCTTCAAGGAAAGGAAGGACATCCCGACCTACAACCCGGACATGAAGGTGTATGAAGTGTTCGACAAGGACGGCAGCTCGCTGGCCCTGTTCTACACCGACTACTTCAAGCGCGACAGCAAGTCCGGTGGTGCGTGGATGGACGTGTTCGTCGAGCAGGACGGCCTGACCGGCGCCAAGCCAGTCGTCTACAACGTCTGCAACTTCACCAAGCCTGCCGCCGGCCAGCCGGCGCTGCTCAGCTACGACGACGTCACCACCATGTTCCACGAGTTCGGCCACGCGCTGCACGGCATGTTCTCGAAGGTGAAGTATCCGTCGATCGCCGGCACCAGCACCTCGCGCGACTTCGTCGAGTTTCCGTCGCAGTTCAACGAACACTGGGCCTCGGATCCGAAGGTGTTCGCCAACTACGCCAAGCACTACAAGACCGGCGAAGCGATGCCGCAGGCGCTGGTCGACAAGATCAAGAAGGCCGGCAAGTTCAATAGCGGCTATGGCACCACCGAGTACCTGTCCGCCGCACTGCTCGACCTGGCCTGGCACACGCTGCCGGCCGACGCGCCGCTGCAGGACGTGGACAAGTTCGAGGCCGACGCGCTGAAGAAGTTCAAGGTCGACCTGGCCGAAGTGCCGCCGCGTTACCGCACCAGCTACTTCGACCACATCTGGGGCGGTGGCTACTCGGCCGGCTACTACGCCTACTTCTGGTCGGAAGTACTGGATGACGATGCGTTCGAGTGGTTCAAGGAGCATGGCGGCATGACCGCCGAGAACGGCCAGATCTTCCGCGACAAGATCCTCTCGCGCGGTAACACCGTCGACCTGGCCACCCTGTACCGCGATTTCCGCGGCAAGGATCCCAGCGTGGGGCCGCTGTTGGAGAATCGCGGCTTGAAGTAATCGTCAACGAAGGAACCTGGTATCGGAAAACGGGATGGCTGCGAAGCCATCCCGTTTTTCATGCGTGGTCAGTGGCCAGTGGGAACGGCGTCCCGCCGTGAGCTCTCGGGCTTGCCTGGTGCAAGGGCTTGCGGCGGGACGCCGCTCCTATCTGCGTACGCCGCCAGTTATCAGCGTTGTAATTGCTTAACAGGCGAAGCGTCCCGTAGCATGCAGGCCCGATGCCAGCCCTTCCCCGCCACCGCATTGTCCGACTGCTGCGCCTTTCCGCGCTGGCATTGCTCATGTTTGCGATGTTGATCAATCCCGTGTTCGCCGCAGTCGGCGACCTGCACGAATCCAGCCATGGCAGTGCGGAGCACGCGCAGCCAGTGGGCTCCCATGACCATGCTGTCAATAAGCGTGATGTCGATAAGCATGTCGCCGACAGGGGAGCGCAGGAAGAAGGCGTCGACCTGCTGCATGCGCTCATGCATGCCGCGCATTGCTGCGGGCACCAGGTCGCGATTCTTTCCGGTGCGTTCGTCCCGCACGCACCCTTGTTCTCGAACAGCGTCCCGGTGCCGGCCTTCGCCGCACCGCATTCAACTCCGCGCACCGATCCTTTCCGTCCTCCAATCGCGATCTGACCTGATCGCCGGCAGGTCGCCGGTCTTCCGTCATTGATCCTTTGGAGAAATCCCCATGTGGTTGCGTACGACGGCACTTGCCGTCTTCGCGGCTGTGTCCTGCCTGTCGGCAGCCGCGCAGCCGCCTGAAACATTGACCCTGGACGATGCATTCGCACGCGTCGCCCAGTCCCATCCCGATCTGCGCCTGCTGGAAGGGCAACGCAACGTGTTGTTCGCCGAACGCGACCGCGCGGTCTTGCGTCCTGGGCTGGTCGCCGGTCTTTCCGCGGAGAACGTGCTCGGCAACGGTGATGCAAGCGGCTTCAAGCAAGCCGAAATCAGCCTGACCCTGGCCGGCGTGCTGGAACGCGGAGGCAAGCTGGATGCGCGCCGTACGCTGGCGCAGGCCCGCATTGATGCGCTCGCCGTGCAACGCGAGACGAAACGACTCGACCTGCTGGCCGAAGTCGCGCGTCGCTACCTGGCCATCAACGCCGCGCAGGACCAGCGACGCATCGCCGACCTGGATGTGATGCAACGCCAACGCACCGTCTCCGGTGCAAGGCAACGTCTGGTCGCGGGCGCCTCACCCGAATCGGTATTGCTGACGGCGCAGGCCGCACTGGCACGTGCCGAGATGGAACGGGACCGCGCGACACAACGCGGTGCGGCTGCCCGCCAGCATCTCGCCGCGTTGTGGGGTGAGCGCAACCCGGTGTTCGCGATAGTGGCCGGCGATCCGCTTGCCTTGCCTGCCGTCGCGGAGTTTGCCGAACTCGACGCATTGTTGGCGGGCACGCCGGAAATTGCGCGCTTCGCCGACGAGCAGCGCATCGGCGAGGCCCGTCTTCAGCTGGCACGCAGCCGGGCGACTCCCGATCTCGACTGGCAGGTCGGCGTACGCAGGTTGCAGGCCACGGACGATTTCGCGCTGATCGGCAGCGTTTCCATGCCGCTGGGGGCTGTGCGTCGTGCACGACCCGATCTTCGCGCTGCCGAGGCGGAACTGGCGCTGGTCGGCATCGAACGCGAAGCGCAGGGCTTGTCGCTGTATTCCACGCTCGCAGAAGCGCATGGCCGCTATCGCGTCGCGCAGTTCGAAGTAGTTCGCCTGCAGTCCGACGTGCTGCCCAAGCTCGCGAAGGCCGAGAACGCAGCGGAACGCGCCTATCGCGGCGGTGCCCTCAGCTACATGGAATGGGCCTTCCTGCAGTCCGAACGCACCACCGCACGCAAGCAGCAACTCGAATCCGCGCTGGAAGCCCAGCGCGCACTGATCGAAATCCAGCGCCTCACCGGCCAGGCGTTCGTCGCCAGCCCTGCGTCGCAGACCAACCAGGAAACGACACCATGAAAGCAAGAAACCCGATCGGCGCACTGGCACTCGCTCTGTTGCTGGGGGCCTGTGGCAAGGACGCGACCGAAGAACACGGCCACGCAGAAGCCGGCGAGCATGCCGGGGCCGAGGAAGACAAAAAAGGCAAGCATGGTGGAAGACTGCTGGAGCAGGGTGGCTACGCCGTGGAGCTGGCCATTGCCGAGGACGGTACGCCGCCGAAGTACCAGGCATGGCTGTACAAGGGAAAGAAACCCTTGCCCGCGGCCGCAGGCACGGTAGAAGTCAGGCTGAAGCGCCTGGGCAACCTCGCCGAGAACCACGTCCTGAAAGCGCAGGAAGACGGCAGCCTGATGGCCGCCAGCATCGTCGGAGAACCACACTCGTTCGAAGTCGAAGTGCTGGCCAACGTCAAAGGCAAGGCTTTGCGTTGGGCATATCCCAGCTATGAGGGACGCACCGAGATCGCCGGAAAGATCGCCATCGATTCCGGCATCCGCGTCGCGCCTGCCGGTCCCGGCGTGATCGCCGACGAACACGAAGTGCAGGGTCTGCTCACGCCCATGGAAGGTCGCGTGGCCAACGTCATGGCGCGTTTCCCCGGCCCCATCCGCAGCCTGCGCGCGAATGTGGGCGACCAGGTGCGCGCGGGGCAGGCGTTGGCTTCGGTGGAAAGCAACCTCAGCCTCACCAACTACACCGTCAGCGCGCCGATCTCCGGCGTGGTGCTGGCACGCAATGCCTCGGTGGGTTCGGTGGCCAGCGAAGGCTCGGCATTGTTCGAGATCGCGGATCTGTCTTCGTTATGGGTCGACCTGCATATCTTCGGTGCCGATGCGCAGCACATCCGTCCCGGCGTGCCGGTCAAGGTGACCCGCATGAGCGACGGCGTCACCATCGAGACCACACTGGAGCGTGTCCTGCCGGGTACCGCCACGGCGAGCCAGAGCACGGTGGCGCGCGCCACCATCGCCAACGCCGACGGCCTGTGGCGTCCGGGCTCTGCAGTGAAGGCACGCATCACGGTCGAACAGCAGCCCGCCGCGCTGGTCGTTCCGATCTCGGCGCTGCAGAACTTCCGCGACTGGGACGCGGTGTTCATCCGTGTCGGCGACACCTATGAAGTGCGCCCGGTGGAACTGGGCAAGCGCGATGCGCTGCAGGTGGAAATCCTGTCCGGCCTGAAAGCGGGCGACACCGTGGTCACCGAGCAGAGTTACCTGATCAAGGCCGATATCGAGAAGTCGGGAGCCTCCCATGACCATTGACCATCCGCAGCAGACGAAACGCGGCGCGCTGGAAGCCATCATCCGTTTCTCCATTGCCCACCGCTGGATGATGCTGGCGATGACGGGGGCACTGGTCGCACTTGGCGCATGGAGCTTCACCAAGCTGCCCATCGACGCCACGCCCGACATCACCAACGTGCAGGTGCAGGTCAACACCGAAGCCGCCGGCTACTCGCCGCTGGAATCGGAACAGCGCGTCACCTTCCCCATCGAGACCGCGATGGCCGGTTTGCCGGGCCTGGACTACTCGCGTTCCATTTCGCGCTACGGCTTGTCGCAGGTCACGGTCGCCTTCAAGGACGGCACCGACCTGTACTTCGCGCGCCAGCAGGTGGGCGAACGCCTGCAGCAGGTGAAGTCGCAATTGCCCGCGGGACTGGAGCCGGGGATGGGGCCCATCGCCACCGGACTGGGCGAAATCTTCATGTACACGGTCGAATCGAAAGCCGGTGCGCTCAAAAAGGACGGCACGCCCTGGACCGCGACCGACCTGCGCACGTTGCAGGACTGGGTGGTGCGTCCGCAGCTGCGCAATACGCCGGGCGTGACCGAAGTCAACACGATTGGCGGTTTCGCGCGGCAGATCCACATCACGCCGGAACCCTCTAAACTGGTCGCACTCGGCTTCACCCTGCACGATGTCGTCGCTGCCGTGGCCGCCAACAACCAGAACATCGGCGCCGGCTACATCGAACGCAGCGGCCAGCAATTCCTGGTGCGCGTGCCCGGACAGGTCGCCGACCTCGATGCGATCCGCGACATCGTGCTGGATCGGCGCGAAGGCGTGCCGATCCGCGTGCGCGACGTCGCCGAAGTGGGCGAAGGCCCGGAACTGCGTACCGGCGCGGCCACCCAGAACGGCAAGGAAGTGGTGCTGGGCACGGTGTTCATGCTGGTCGGGGCCAACAGCCGCGAGGTCGCGCAGGCTTCGGCGGCCAAGCTGAAGGAAGCCAATGCGAGTCTGCCTGCCGGGGTACAGGCCACGCCGGTATACGACCGTACCGCCTTGGTGGACCGCACCATCGCCACCGTGTCGAAGAACCTGGTCGAAGGCGCCCTGCTGGTGATCGTGGTGCTGTTCCTGCTGCTCGGCAATGTCCGCGCGGCGCTGATCACTGCGGCAGTCATTCCACTGGCGATGCTCTTCACCGTGTTCGGCATGACCCGCGGCGGCGTTTCCGGAAATCTGATGAGCCTGGGCGCGCTGGATTTCGGCCTGATCGTGGACGGCGCGGTGATCATCATCGAGAACTGCCTGCGTCGCTTCGGCGAAATGCAGCATCGGCTGGGTCGGATGATGACCGAGGAAGAACGACATGACGTCACGGCGTCGGCGACGGCCGAAGTGATACGTCCCAGTTTGTTCGGCCTGGGCATCATCGCCGCGGTGTACCTGCCGATCTTCGCGCTGACCGGCATCGAGGGAAAGATGTTCCATCCGATGGCGATCACGGTGGTGCTCGCCTTGACCGGCGCCATGTTGCTCTCGCTCACATTCGTTCCCGCGGCCATTGCGGTGCTCCTCGGCGGCCGTGTTGACGAAAAGGAAAACCGGGTGATGCAGTGGGCGCGGCGTGGTTACGCGCCATTGCTCGCCTGGTCGTTGCGACGCGGTCGCTGGGTGATGGGTGGCGCGGTGGTGCTGATGGCGTTGTGCGCGTTGCTCGCCACGCGCCTGGGTACGGAGTTCATCCCCAACCTGGATGAAGGCGACATCGCCCTGCATGCGCTGCGTATTCCAGGCACCAGCCTGGAGCAGGCGGTGAAGATGCAGTCCACGCTGGAAGCGCGCATCAAGCGGTTCCCGGAAGTCGAACGCGTGTTCGGCAAGCTCGGCACCGCCGAAGTCGCCACCGACCCGATGCCGCCTTCGGTCGCCGACACCTTCCTGATGATGAAGCCGCGGTCGCAGTGGCCCGATCCACGCAAGCCGCGCGATGAACTCATAGCCGAGATCGAAGCTGCGGTGAAGCAGTTGCCCGGCAACAACTACGAGTTCACCCAGCCCATCCAGATGCGCATGAACGAGCTTATTTCCGGCGTGCGTGCCGACGTGGCGATCAAGTTGTACGGGGATGACCTGGATACGCTGGTGAAAGTCGGCAAGCGCATCGAGGAAGTCGCCAAATCGGTTTCCGGCGCGGCCGACGTCAAGCTGGAACAGGCGACGGGCCTGCCTTTGCTGACGATCACCCCGGATCGCAATGCGCTGGTCCGCTATGGCCTGAATCCCGGCGCGGTGCAGGAGACCGTCGCCACTGCCGTGGGCGGCGAAGTGTCGGGACAGCTGTTCGAAGGCGACCGGCGTTTCGACATCGTCGTGCGCCTGCCCGAACGCCTGCGCCAGGATCCCGCGGCGCTGGCCGACCTGCCCATTCCATTGGGCGGCAGCGAGAACGCCGACGAGTCCAGTCGCGTCGGTGGCTTCAGTGCGGGCACGCCACGTACGGTTCCGTTACGCGAAGTGGCGACGATCGAAACCTTGCAGGGACCGAACCAGATCAACCGCGAGAATGGCAAACGCCGCGTGGTGGTGACGACCAACGTGCGC
Source organism: Pseudoxanthomonas sp. (assembly GCA_050737675.1). Lineage (GTDB taxonomy): Bacteria > Pseudomonadota > Gammaproteobacteria > Xanthomonadales > Xanthomonadaceae > Pseudoxanthomonas_A. Next base: position 3,028 of record JBOHXX010000060.1, on the reverse strand, counting down.
GGCCGCGATTTGGGCGGATTCGTCAGTGAGCTGCAACAACGGGTCGATGCCGAAGTGGAAGTGCCTACCGGCTACTGGATCGACTACGGCGGCACTTTCGAACAGCTGATCTCGGCCAGCCAACGCCTCTCGGTCGTCGTGCCAGTCACGTTGGTGATCATCTTCGCGTTGCTGTTCATGGCCTTCGGCTCGGCCAAGGATGCGGCCATCGTGTTCAGTGGCGTTCCGCTTGCGCTCACCGGTGGCGTCCTCGCGCTCTGGTTGCGCGACATTCCGCTGTCCATTTCCGCAGGCGTCGGATTCATCGCGTTATCGGGCGTGGCGGTTCTCAACGGACTGGTGATGATCGCCTTCATCAGAAGGCTGCGGGAAGAAGGCGATGCGCTGGACGATGCCATCGTCGACGGCGCGCTGGGCCGTCTACGCCCGGTGCTGATGACGGCGCTGGTGGCATCGCTCGGCTTCGTGCCGATGGCGCTCAATGTGGGCGCCGGATCGGAAGTGCAGCGACCGCTGGCGACGGTGGTCATCGGCGGCATCATTTCATCCACTTTCCTGACCTTGGTGGTCTTGCCGGTGCTGTATCGTTGGTTGCATCCGGAGAAGCGAAGGACGTCTCACTGATTGCCTGCCGGCGGCACGTGAGCCGCCAGCATCGCGTCGAGGCGATGTCGCGCGTACTCGCGGTCCGCGGGCTCCGCGCGGGCCAGGAGCTCCTTGGCCAGCACGTCGAACTGCGGCCAGAACTGCGCTTCGTGGCGCAGCTTTTCGCGCCAGTGCGGCAGCATCCGCTCCAGGTTTTCCAGTTCGGCCTCCAGTTGCAGGCGCGTGTCCATCAGCCGGGCCGCGGCCAGGTCGCTTCGACATGATGGATCGATTCATCGTCCACCAGCTGGAAACCCAGGCCCTTTTGGGCGATACCGTCCACGCTCAACATCGCTTCCCCGCCATCGACCTGGGTGATGGTGATCAGGTACATGCTCTCGCCGTGGCGGTAGTGCAACCTGTATTCCGTCCAGTCGGCGGGAATGCACGGCTTCAGCGACAGCTGGTCGCCCACGCGACGCAAGCCGAGCAGCGACTCGGTCAGCAGGCGGTACATCCAGCCGGCCGAGCCGGTGTACCAGGTCCAGCCACCGCGTCCGACATGCGGCGCCACGGCATACACGTCGGCGGCGATCACGTACGGTTCCACTTTGTAGAGCTGTGTCGCGGCGGCATCTCTGGCGTGGTGGATCGGATTGATCATGCCGGCCAGCTCCCACGCCTTCTCGCGGTCGCCCAGGTGGGCGAAAGCCATCGCCGACCACACCGCCGCATGCGTGTACTGGCCTCCGTTTTCGCGCACGCCGGGCACGTAGCCGCGGATGTAGCCGGGGTCGTGCGGGGTCTTGTCGAACGGCGGTTCCAGCAGCTGGATCAAACCGGCGTCGCGTTTGACCAGGTATTGGTCGAGCGACGCCATCGCCTGCTTTGCGCGAGCGGGATCCGCAGCGCCTGACAACACCGACCAACTTTGCGAAATGGAATCGATCCGGCATTCGTCGCTTTGCGTGGAACCCAGCGGCGTGCCGTCGTCGAACCAGGCGCGCCGGTACCATCCGCCGTCCCACGCATGCGCCTCCAGGTTGCCGCGCAGTTTCTGCGCGGACTCGGCGCAGTAGGTGGCGAATGCCTCGTCGCCACGTCCAAGCGCGACTTCACCGAAGCGTTCCAGCACATCGTAGAGGAAGAAGCCCAGCCACACGCTTTCGCCCTTGCCGGCTTCGCCGACCCGGTTCATGCCATCGTTCCAGTCGCCGGTGCCGATCAACGGCAGGCCGCGTTCGCCCAGCAGTCCGGTGCCGCGCTTCAGCGCCAGCGCGCAATGGTCGTAGAACGACTGCTGCAGGTTGGAGGCCACCGGCAGGTCGTAGTACGACTCCTCGTCGGCGTTGACCGGGCGTCCCTCGATGTAGCGAACCTTCTCGTCGAGCACGCCGAGGTCGCCGGTCACCTGCAGGTAGCGGCAGGCGGCCAGCGGCAGCCACAGGTAGTCGTCGGAACAGCGGGTGCGCACGCCGCGTCCCTGCGGCGGATGCCACCAGTGCATCACGTCGCCCTGCGGGAACTGGTGCGCGGCGCTGAGCAGCAGATGCTCGCGGGTCAGCGCCGGTTTCGCATGCACCAGGGCCATCACGTCCTGCAACTGGTCGCGGAAACCAAACGCGCCACCGGACTGGTAGTAACCGCTGCGGGCGACGTAGCGGCAGGCGAGGGTCTGGTACAGCAGCCAGCCGTTGGCCAGCGCGTCCACGCTTGGATCCGGGGTCTTCACCCGCACCGCACCGAGGACGTCCAGCCAGTGGATGCGCACATTGTCCAGCGCGTCGTGCGCGGCCACGCTGCCTTTCATCCGCTGCGCCAGTTGCACGGCGCTGCGCGGATCGCCGCCCACGCCCAGGCGGAACACCACTTCGTCGGTCTGCCCATCGGCCAGGTCCACCGGCAACTGGATCGCCGCGCACGGATCCAGGCCCACGCCGAGCCTGCCGGAAAGTCTTTCGCGCTTCAGCGCCGCGGGATCGGCGAGGCTGCCGTTGCGGCCGAGGAATTCACTGCGGTCGGCGGTGAAGCTGCGTGGGTGCGCGTCGTCCCTGCCCGAGACTTCGGCATCGAAGAAGGCGACGCGTCCGCCGAATTCGGTGTTGTAGGGATTGCGCGCGGTCAGCACGCCGCTGGCGCTGTCCCGTTCGCTGACCACGTGCATCTGCGACCTGGCCTTGATGTCGCCCAGCACCCATTCCACGTAGCCGATCGCCGACAGCCTGCGCGCACGTCCGGACAAATTGCGCAGCTTGAGCACCGAAAACTTCACCGCGTCCTCCAGCGCCACGTACACCCACAACTCGCTGGCGATGCCGTCTTCGACATGCTCGTACACGCTGTAACCGAAGCCGTGGCGGGTGCGGTACGCGCCAGTACCGCGACAGGGCAGGGGCATCGGCGACCAGACCCGGCCGTTGTCCTCGTCGCGCAGGTAGAACGC
>JBOHXX010000059.1:0-13032 GCA_050737675.1 Pseudoxanthomonas sp. | reverse complement strand
GATCAAAGGCTCGCGCCCATGGGGCGCTCCTACGGGAACAGCCATAAAAAACCCCGCCGTAGCGGGGTTCAAATAAATCCAGACAATGGGGTCAGGCGACAGGTTCGATGTTCGAGGCCTGTGCGCCCTTCGGGCCCTGGGTCAGCTCGTAGCTGACGCGCTGGCCTTCCTGCAGGCTGCGGAATCCCTTGCTGTTGATCGCGGAGTGGTGCGCAAAGACATCGGCGCTGCCATCTTCCGGCGCGATGAATCCGAAGCCCTTGGCGTCATTGAACCATTTCACGGTACCGGTCGGCATAGCTCTGGTATTTCCTTGGTTTGGATGCGGGTGGTGGTGGTGGTGTGCGCATGACGCACCGGCGGAGTATGCAAAGACCGGGCCGCGTTGACAATCACCCAGGCGTCGATCAATCAGCCACGGGCCAATTCGGCGATCAACTCCGGCAATCCGTTCGAGGCCGCCTCGACGTTGGCCAGCACCTCGGCCATGGTGATTTCCTCGCCGGTGCCGCAGCCGGCGGCCCAGTTGGCGACGATGGCCAGGCAGGCGTAGTCCAGGCCCAGCTCGCGGGCCAGCACGGCCTCGGGCATGCCGGTCATGCCGACCAGGTCGCAGCCGTCGCGGCGCAGGCGTGCGATTTCGGCCTTGGTCTCCAGGCGCGGTCCCTGGGTCGCGCCGTAGCAGCCATGGCCCTGTAGCGAAACACCGGTTACGCGCGCAGCGGCGATGATCTTGTGCCGCAGCAACATGGTGTAGGGGTCACCGAAATCGACATGCAGGACCTCGCTGCCTGGCTCTTCGCAGATCGTGGAGATACGACCCCAGGTGTAATCGATCAACTGGTCGGGGCACGCCAGCACGCGCGGGCCGAAATCGTCGCCGATGCCGCCAACGGTGTTCAGCGCAAGCACGCGGGTCGCGCCGATGTCCTGCAACGCCGCCAGGTTGGCCCGGTAGTTGATCAGGTGCGGCGGCACCGAATGGCCTTCGCCGTGACGGGCAAGAAAAGCCACGCGTTGACCCAGCAATGTGCCGATGCGGATCGGGCCGGAAGGCTTGCCGAAGCGCGTATCGACTTCGCGCGTGTCCACGTCCTGCAGGTCGGCGAGCTTGTAGACGCCGGTTCCACCAATCACCGCCAGTGCGATCGCGCTCATCCGCTCAATCCTTCAACGCGTAGATGCCGGGCAGGTTGCGACCCTGCTCGTGGTAGTCCATGCCGAAGCCGAATACGTAGCGGTCCGGCACTTCCAGGCCGACATAATCGGCACTGATGCCGGCGATGGTGCGTGCGTGTTGTTTGGTGGCCAATGCGGCGATGCGCACGTCGGTGGCACCCTGCTCCCTGCACCATTCGCGCACCGCAGCCAGGGTGTAGCCCTCGTCGAGAATGTCGTCGACCAGCAGCACCCGACGGCCGTAGAGCGCCGTGGCTGGGCGATGCTTCCAGACCAGTTCGCCGCCCATGGTCTCGCCGCGATAGCGGGTGGCATGCAGGTAATCGAATTCAAGGTCCAGACCCAGCGCGCCGAGTTCCAGCGACAGCTGCCCGGCAAAAGGCAAGGCGCCGTGCATGACGGTCAGGTAGACCGGCACTTCACCGGCGTAGTCGCGGGCGATGGGCGCGGCCATCGCCGTGATGGCGGCATCGAGGGTGGCGCGATCGACGATGAGTTCCGCATTGGCCAGCGCCGCGGACAGCGGATGCGACTGCATCAGACGAGGTTCCCGGCATCGTTCGGAAGCCGCGACTGCGCTGCGCCGTAGCGCGCGTCGGCCAGCAATCCGTCCCAGCCGAGTCCGCCGCGCCCGATCAGGCCGAGCAGCGCGGCGGTATTGGAAACACGTCCTTCCATCGCCCGCAGCGATTCCTCGACCAGCTTCGGCGAGCACACCAGGACCACGTCGCAGCCGGCGTCCAGGTGGTCGTCGATGCGCGCCTTGATCCCGCCTGCGGAGAACGCGGCGGCCATGCCGATGTCATCGGAGAAGATCACCCCGCGGAAGCCCATTTCCTTGCGCAGGACCTGCTGGATCCAGAAGGGCGAATAGCCCGCCGGTTCCGGCGCCACCGCCGGATAGCTCACGTGGGCCAGCATCACCGCATCGGCGCCAGCCTCGATCCCGGCCACGAACGGCACCAGGTCTTCCTTGCGCAGGGTTTCCAGCGAACGTGGATCGATCGCATCATCGAAATGGGTATCTTCCAGCACCGTGCCATGACCGGGGAAATGCTTGAGCGTGGCGGCCATGCCGACGCTGTGCATGCCGCGCACATAGGCCCGGGTGAACGCCGCGACCACCTGCGGATCGGCGCTGAAGGCACGGTCGCCGATAGCGCGATTGCCGCGCGCAAGATCCACCACCGGGGCGAAACTCAGATCCACGCCGCTGGCCCGCACTTCACTGGCCATCAGCCAGGCGTGTTCTTCGGCCAGCTTCAAGGCGGCCTCCGGATCCTGCGCGTAGATCGCGCCGAAGCCTTCCAGCGAGGGCAGCGGGCTGTAGCCGTCGCGGAAACGCTGCACGCGCCCGCCTTCCTGGTCTACGCAGATCAGTTGCGGTCGCGGCGCGGCTTCGCGGATCGCGGCGCACAGCTCGACCACTTGCTCACGCGAAGAGAAATTGCGGGTGAACAGGATCACCCCGGCCACCGCGTCGTGCTGCAGCCATTCGCGCTCCTGCGCGGTGAGTTCGGTGCCGGAAATGCCGATGACGAGCATGCGTGTGTTGTCCTCAGGAAATGTCGGTGGCGGCGCGTTCGTCGGCCGTCCACTGCGAATACGGATACGACGCCAAAGCCAGATTGTAATAGCGCAGCGCGTCGGTGGCCTGCCTGCCCGCCCAATCGGGCATCGCGAAAGTTTCATCGGCGTGTTGCAGCTCTATTTCAGCGACCACCAGGCCAGCGTTGTCGCCCAGGAACTCATCCACTTCCCACAAATGGCCTTCATGGCGCACGTAATGGCGGCGTTTGTCGATCAGGCCGCCGACGCAGAGCGCCAGCAGGGAGCGGGCCTCGTCCACGGGAATGGGGTAATTGAATTCCTGGCGGGTGTGGCCGCGTTCGCGGGATTTCAGGTTCAGGTAGGCGTCGTCGCCTTCGATGCGGACACGTACGGAAGCCTTCTGCGCGCCGCCCTCGACCATCGCCAGGTCATTGAGGTAGCCCTGCGCCATCGGCACCACCTTGTGCGCGGCCTCGCGCCAGGTGCCGCTGGTGACCAGGAATTTGCGTTCGATTTCGATGCCCATGAGGTTCTCTGGTTGCTGGTTGCTGCTCTTGGCCTCCTCCCTTGCGAAGCAGGGGAGGATTGAGGAGGGGTGCCTTTGATCTTGATCCTTGCGTCCTGCAATCAAAAGCAACAATCACCCCCCATCGCTTACTTCGTTTCGAACAACGCAATACTTTCCACATGGCCGGTATGCGGGAACATGTCCATCACCCCCGCCGCCTTGAGTTTGTAGCCACGCTCATTGACCAGATAACCCGCATCGCGCGCCAGCGAGGCCGGATGGCAGCTGACATAGACGATGCGGTCGATATTCTTCAGCGGCAATTGCTTCAACACCTCGTCGGCGCCCGAACGTGGCGGGTCCAGCAACAGCTTGTTGAAGCCTTGGCGCATCCACGGCGTGCCGCGCTGGTCCTCGGTCAGGTTGGCGGCATGGAAATGCGCGTTGGCCAGGCCGTTGCGCTCGGCATTCTCTCGTGCGCGCATGACTAACCCGGCTTCGCCTTCCACGCCCACCACTTCGCCGACCAGCCTTGCCATCGGCAAGGTGAAATTCCCCAGCCCGCAGAACAGGTCGAGGATGCGGTCCTGCGGCTGCGGATCCAGCAGCTCGAAAGTACGCGCGATCATCTTCTGGTTGAGCGTCGCGTTGACCTGGATGAAATCCAGCGGACGGAACGCGAGTTCCACGTTCCACTGCGGCAATGCGAACGACAGCTCAGGCGCTTCCGGCCACAATGCCACCACCGTATCCACGCCGCCGGACTGCAAATAGATGGCGAAATCGTGTTGCCGGGCGAAGGCTGTCAACGCAGCACGATCGCCGTCGCTCAATGGATTCATGTGGCGGAACACGAGCGCGACCGTTGCATCGCCGGCGATGAATTCGATCTGCGGGATGTCGTTGCGCGCTTCCAGGCTTTCGACCAGGTTGGCCAGCGCTTCCACGCGTTCTCCGATGTGCGGGATCACAGTGTGGCAGACCTGCAGGTCGGCGACGAAACGCGGATCGGTTTCGCGGAAACCGACCAGGGTCTTGTCCTTCTTGTTCACCCGTCGCACCGAGAAGCGACCCTTGCGCCGGTAGCCCCAGCTGTCGCCGGTCAGCGGCGGCAACACCGTCTGCGGCGCGACATGGCCGATGCGCTCCAGGTTCTCCAGCAACACGCGCTGCTTGAGCAGGATCTGCTTGTCCTCGGCCAGGTGCTGCAGCACGCAGCCGCTGCAGGTACCGAAATGCGGGCAGCGTGGCGTCACCCGATCCGGCGAAGCCTGCAGTACCTCGACCGTGCGCGCTTCGTCGAAATGGCGGTTCTTGGTGGTCTGTTCGGCCATGACCCGCTCGCCGGGAAGCGCGCCGGAAACGAACACGGTCTTGCCATCGCGTCGCGCCACGCCACGACCGTCATGGCTGTGGTCGACGATTTCGGCTTCAAAAGGGGTCTTGTCGATGCGGGGGGGACGGGGTCTTGCCACGAGGTGGGAGCTGCGTGCGATTGCGGGGCGGTATTGTCGCAGATGCGTTGGCTCCCTTCTCCCCTCGGGAGAAGAGCCTGCCCCCGCGAAGGCGGGGGTGCCCGAAGAGCCTGCCCCCGAGTGCTCTAGTCGGGGGGCGGATGAGGGAAGAAACCATCAGGCGGCTATGTACTTCGTACTTCCCTGGCGTGGAATTCTCCCTCCCTCATCCGTCGCTACGCGCCACCTTCTCCCGGAGGGAGAAGGGAAGCAGATTACTTCTGCTTCCAGCCCCCACCCGCATCCTGATACCACCAGCCGCCATGCGCGCTGGCGATCCACTGCTGGGCGAAGGTCTCGCGGATCTTGGCTTCCCACTCCGGATGGCCGTTGGCGACTGCGACTTCGCGATAGACCGCCTTGCGGTCGCGGTTGTCGTCGGCCACGGCCTGGGTGATAGTCACGCGATCCTTCAACGCCAGCTTGGAAGCATCGCGCAGTTCGACCATGCCGTCACGGGTCAGGCCCAGCGCACCCGCATCGAAGCCCGCCGCCAGCTGCGCCTTGAATCGCGTGGCCATGCGGTCCTGGATGGCCTGGATCGCCGGAGTCCTGATGCTGATGTCGGCCTTTTCCTGCGCATAGGCGGTACCGATGCCGACCAGTACCAGCCAGTTGAACGCACGCTCCGGCTTCTGCAGGGAAGCACTGCCGCCGTGCCCGGTGGGTGGCTGCGATTTGGGTTGCGCATCGGTTGCCGGCACCGGGTCGCCGATCACCTTGTCGACGAATTCCCTGGCCGCTTCCTTGGCTTCGGCCGCCGGGAAATAGACATTGATGGTGACGCAGGCAGTGAGCAGCAGTGCTGCCGCGAGTGAGGTTCCCAACCAACGATGCATGTCGTTTCTCCCAGAGGTTATTCGATGACCGGCTTGCTTTCGCCCTTCGTTACCGCCACCAGCCGCTCGACCAGTGTGGGCCAATCGACGCGGCGGTTGTATCCCGCCACGGTCAGGCGCGGCAGGCCCGACCCTTCCACGATAATAAAGCCGTTGCCGACTGAACCAAGCCCGTCCATGTCGCAGACCTGCTCGGCCAGCTTGCAGCTGATGCCGATCCGTCGATAACCGAAGTCGTCGAAAAGCTTCAACGCCTGCGCCTGCAAGCTGTTGCCCAGTCCTCCACCGCCTCCGCCGACGCTGGACAGGTCCTGTACGGCGCGCTGGCTGATGCGGCGCCTGCCCTTCCACGACGGATCGGTATGCAGGTCGGCGTCGAAGCCTTCGGCGCTCCAGTCGACCAGGCGCAGGTTGCGGATGCTGCCATCCAGCGCGCCAGTGATTTCACCGAAACCGAAGACCTTGGTCAGCGATTCCAGGTTCAGGTCGTCCATGGCGATATCGGCGGACAAGGTAGGTGCGGTGCCGAACGGCCGTTCCATCGCCAACCCCGACACCTGCACCATGCCGTCGAACATGCGGGTGGTGAGGGTACCCTCGAAATCGAGCCGGTCGTTGGCATAGCGCGCCTTGGGAATGCTTCCGTCGAGCCGCCCCTCGAAGGCCGGCCAGTCCATCGCCGAAGCCAACTGGCCTACATCGAGTCCTTCCACGGCCAGGCCAAAATCGAATTCCAGGCCACGCTCGCCTGCGGGTGGACGCAGGTTGAGTGTCTCGAAACGCAGGCCGCCGCCCAGCATTGGCACGGTGACTGCCTTGCGCAGGCCGATGACGCCCTCCGCGCTGGCCAGCGGCAGCGCGGCCGCGCCGAAAGCCAGTCCATGGATCGCGCCTCCGCGCCAGCGCAGGCTGCTTTGAATCGGTGCGTGCGATGAGAAGACAGGCTTACCGTTCAATCCGTCGAAACGGAATCGCTGTTGCGCATCGATCACCGAGACTTCTTGCAGATCGGCGTCAGCAAGGAGCATGGCCCCGCCTTGCATTTGCATATGTACGCTGATCGCGCCTTGCAGTTGCAGTTCGCTCAATCCGGCCATCCCGAGCCAACCGGACAAATAGCGAGAACCCAAGGGAGCGAGATCGCCGCTCTGCACACGCAAATCCGCATCGCCGAGATTCAACCGTGGATCAAAACCCAGTGAACCTTCGACCTTTAGTGCATCGCTGTCTTCCCACAGCAACTGTGGAATTTCCCAACCACTCGCGCCCTGCTGCCGCGCGGCAATGCTGACCGTCACCGGTGTTGTCGGCAGGGCGATGTAGCCGTTGCCCACCAGCATCTCGCCGCCACGCAAGCTGCCGTCCAGGGTCACCAGCGACCGCCCCGCGGACTTGCGGTAGTCGATGTCGAACTGCGCGCCAAGACCTTCGGCGGCGATGCTGCCATCCAGCGTATCCAGGTCAAGTCCGGCCAGCGCCAGGCGCCCTTCGACGCGCAATGGCCGTGCACTGGGGGTATGGATGTCCAGGCGTCCGCTCATCGTGCCGGCTTTCAGGTTCGCGGCGGACCAGGTCTGCGCCAGCAGCGCCTGCGCCCAGGCCAACGGCACCCGCGTCAGGTCGATGCGGGTGATATCGGGACTGCCGGCATTGCGGTGCAGCGCCAGGTTCGCGGCGCCACGCGAGAGCACGGCATCGGTGGTCGCCGTGGCCAGGTCCACACCGAGCTTCAGCGGACGGCGTCCAGCGCTGCGGATCTCGCCTTCGCAGCGCCATCCACGCTGGCTGGCCGGGCGCTGCAGCGGACAGCGCCAAGTGAGGTCGTCGAAGCGGTAGCCGAGGTCGGGGGCCACTACCCGCCGCGCGGTCAGGATCAGCTGCCCTGCTTCCGCATCGGCCAACCACTCCAGGCGCACGCTGACCTGCTCCAGGCTGGCGACCGGGGTGGTGATCCTGGCGATCCGTGCGGTGAGGGTCCTGGCCTGCGCGGGGACATTGGTCACCAGCAGGCCCGTCGCCAGCAGGGACAGCAACAGCAACGGTAAGATGCGGCGAGACATGGAAGGCAGCATAACGATGTCAGATCACAAGGGAATGAAGCCGCGCCTGTTGCTGGTGGAGGACGATCCGATCAGCTGCAGTTTCATGGGCGCCGCACTGGAGGCATTGCCTGCGCAGGTCGATACGGCCGATTCGATCAGTGCGGCCCTTGCGCTGGAAGGCCTCCACGACTTGTGGCTGCTGGACGCCAACCTGCCCGACGGTCACGGCACCGAGCTGCTGGCGGAACTACGGATCCGGCATCCCACGACACCGGCACTGGCCCATACCGCTGACGACTCTCCGGCACTGCAGGCGCAGTTGCTCCAGGCGGGTTTCGTCGAAGTGCTGGTCAAGCCGCTGGGCGCCGCGCGCTTGCAGGAAGTGGTGCGCCGATGGCTGGGAATGGCTTCCGACGCACCGCTGCGCATCGGCGAAGCTTCGAGTCCATTCATGGCGCTGCCGTTGTGGGACGAAGCCGCCGCACTCGCCGCACTGAATGGCAACCAGGAACATGTCGCGACCCTGCGCAGGATGTTCCTCGATGAACTGATGCGCCAGCACGACGCGATCCTCGATGCCTTGGGCAAAGGCGATCCCGGGCCCGCGAAACAGGTCCTGCATCAATTGAAGGCCAGCAGTGGTTTCGTCGGTGCGTTGCGCCTGAATGCGGCGGCGAAAAACCTGGAAGACGCATTTTTCGAACCTTCGGTGGTCGTGGCTTTCACAGCCATCGCCCGCGAAACGCTGGCTTCGGGTTGATGTGGGGGCGTGTGTGGGAGCGGCTCCCACAAACATCGTTCAGGGCTTTGCCGGCCCGGGGCGTTTCAGGCGCCCCAGTTCGCCGAGCATTTCCCATGACTTGAGGCCGCGCCCGCCGAGGTGATGGCTGAGCACACTGCGCAAGACCAAACGCAGGCTGGCGAGATCGTCCGCCTCCGGTTGCCGGTCGGCGGCCAGGGCCAGCAAGGCGCTGCCAGTCGCGGCGCTGCTGCGTTCCTCGCGTCCGCGGTCGCTCAGCAACCGGCGCGGGCCCTGTTCCGGATCGATCTGGTAGCGCGCCGCCGGATCGATGGCGAAGCCGTCGCCATCTTCGGCCAGATCGAAACCCGAACCCAGCGATTCCAGCAGGTCGCGTTCGAAGCGACGCAGGGTCCAGGCCAGGGAATCACCGTCACCCAGCCGCGAGCGGGTTTGCGCGTACACGCGATACAGGTCGCCGTGCGGGTCCTGGCGCGGGGCCAGGCGCATCACCAGTTCGTTGATGTAGAACGCGGCGAGCATTGCATCGCCGGCAAGCCGGGGAGCGGCGTCCAATGCCTCGGCGGATACCAACTGTGCGAGTTCGCCGCGCTGCACCGCCTCCAGGCGGATGTGCTGCAACGGCTGCAATGCGGCGCGCAGGACCTGCTTCTTCGGGCCCTGCACTCCGCGTGCCACCAGGCCGAGTCGGCCATGGTTTTCGGCGAGCACCTCAACCAGCAAGCTGGTCTCGCGCCAGGAGCGCGCATGCAGGACGTAGGCGGGTTCGTTTTCGATGCGCATCGGCAGCGCATTGTAGAGGCCAGCTAGCCGACCGTGCCTGCCTTCGAGAACCGAACGTGCCCGGTTATCTACCTGCCTTGCAAATCCGAGCTTGCTCGGATGCTTTACATATTGAGGCCAGAGCATCCGAGCAAGCTCGGATCTACAAAGCCAAAGCCAAGCAATCGGGTTTGCCCGGCCCTACAAAGCGTGGTGAGCCAGTGCCGGCTGTCCGCTTCGACCAGGCCTACTCGTAGCCGAAGGCCTTCAATGCAGAGGCGTCGCCTGACCAGCCTTCGCGCACGCGCACCCAGGTCTCCAGGAATACCTTGTTGTCGAACATCCTCTCCATCTGCAGTCGCGCCTTGCTGCCGATCTCCTTGAGCCGTGCGCCACCCTTGCCGATGACGATGGATTTCTGGCTCTCGCGCTCCACCCAGACCACCGCGCCGATGCGCAGCAACCCGTCCTCTTCGGCGAATCGCTCGATTTCCACGGTAGTGGCATAAGGCAGCTCATTGCCCAACTGGCGCATCAATTGCTCGCGCAGCAGTTCCCCGGCCATGAAGCGCTGGCTGCGATCAGTGATCTCGTCCTCGCCGAACATCGGCGGCGCCACCGGCAACAAGGCGAGCATGTCGCGCACCAGCTGCTCCAAGCCATTGCGCTTCAACGCGGAGATCAGGTGCACGCTGGCGAACGTGCGGCCTTCGGTGATCCGGGTCAGGAACGGCAGCAGCTCGGACTTGGCCTTGATCTGGTCCACCTTGTTGACCACCAGCATCACCGGGATCTCACTGTCGCCCAACACGTTGTAAGCCAGCGTGTCGGCATCATCCCAGCGCCCGGCCTCGATCACCATCAGGGCGGCGTCCACTTCCTCCAGCGCGCCGCGCGCGGCGCGGTTCATCACCTTGCTCATCGCCGAGGCCGAGAACTTGCCTTCTTGCTTGTGCAGACCCGGTGTGTCCACCAGCGCGATCTGTCCTTCCGGGAACGTGGCGATGCCGAGCAACCGGTGGCGCGTGGTCTGCGGGCGGTTGGAAACGATGCTGACCTTGGCCCCGACCAACGCATTGGTCAGGGTCGACTTGCCCACGTTGGGCCGGCCGATGACGGCAATGCTGCCACTGCGATGGCCGCTTCCGGCCGTGGTATCCACGTTCACTTGGCGATGTCCAGTTTTTCCAGCAAGGCCACGGCGGCGGCCTGTTCCGCATTGCGGCGCGAACTGCCCTCGCCTTCAGCGGTGAGTGTGGGGTCGATGATGGTGCAACTGACGTTGAACGTCTTGGCGTGGTCGTCGCCGCTTTCGGAAACCAGTTCGTAGGCCGGCAATGGCCGCTGGCGCGCCTGCAACCATTCCTGCAAACGCGTTTTCGCGTCCTTGCCGGGCTTGCCCACCGGCAACGCCGCCAGCGATTCCTCGAACCATGGCAGCACCGCGGTACGGCAGGCCGTGAAATCGGAATCCAGGTAGATCGCCGCGACTACCGCTTCCAATGCATCAGCGAGGATCGAATCACGGCGGTGGCCGCCAGATTTCATTTCCCCCGGCCCCAGGGTCAGGCGCGCGCCCAACTCTAGGTGGCGGGCGATCGTGGCCAGCGAGGCTTCGCGCACCAGTTCCGCGCGCGCCCGGGTCAACGCCCCCTCGTCGGCCTTCGGCCAGCGCTGAAACAGTACTTCGGCGACCAGCAGGTTGACGATGCCATCGCCGAGGAATTCAAGGCGCTCATTGTGCGGGGCGCCAGCACTGCGATGGGTCAGGGCCTGCTCAAGCAGGCCCGGATCCGAGAAACGGTAGCCATCCAGCTCACCGCGACGGAATTTCAGGTCAATCGGTTCCACCGTGGCGGGTCAGGTCCTGCGAGATGTCGAAAACACCGACCACGTCCAGGTTGCCGACCAGCGGACGGCGCACTTCGTAGTTGACCTTCATTTTCCAGCCACTGTCCATGCGCTCGATCTTCACGTTTTCCGGCTTCACGTTCTCGGAGTAATTGATGTACAGGCGCCGGAAGAACAAGTCCTCGATCTTGGACGGATCCATGTCACCCACCCCCGGTTCGCTTGCCAAGCCCTTGGCGGCGGTACGCACCGAATAGTATTCCTGGTACATCGGGAACAGCTTCATGACGATGTAGGCGCCGAAGCCGACCACGGCCAGCACGACCACGAAGCTCATCAGCGTCATGCCGCCCTGCTTGCGATTCACCTGCAACTTGCGATTCATATGCCCATTCCCCCAACGTGATGACGCGTTTATTGGATTTTGGTCCCGATCCTGGAGGCATCGAAACCGTCCTTGCAGAACCACCCTTCGCAATTCAGCCATACCAGGAACGCCTTGCCGCGCAGGTTTTCCTCGGGCAGGAAGTTGTGGTTCGGCAGCGGCTCGCCATCGGCGCCACGCTCCGGCCACAAACGCCCGTCCTCACTATTATCGCGATTGTCCCCCATCACGAAATAGCACCCCTGTGGCACTTCCCATTCGCCCTGCCCGACGATGTTGTCCAGCCCTTCCAGCACCTTGTGCGGCTTGCCTGGCAGGTTTTCCTGCAGCAGCGAGGCCGCTTCGGTCCCCATGGCCACGCCCCGGCCCGAATAGGTGCCCAGCGTCTCATAGGTCATGGCCACGCCGTTGACCGACAGGGTATTGCCCTGGAAGGCGATACGGTCGCCCGGCAGGCCGATGATGCGCTTGATCCAGTTGTTCTCCGGATCGTGCGGCGGCTTGAACACCACCACGTCGCCGCGCTTCGGCTCGCCCAGGGACACGAACTTCTTGTTGTTGATCGGCAGGCGCAGGCCATAGGTGAACTTGTTGACCAGGATGAAATCACCAATCAGCAGGTTGGGCATCATCGAGGCCGAAGGGATCTTGTACGGCTCGGCGATGAAGCTGCGCAGGATCAGGACCACGGCCAACACCGGGAAGAAGGCGCGCGAGTAATCGACCAGCACCGGCTCCTCGTCCAGAAGGCCGTTGCGCGCGGCGCGGCGCTTGGCCAGGAACAGCTTGTCCAGCAGCCAGATGACGCCGGTCAGCAGGGTGAGTACGACGAGGATTGTTTCGAACCAGACCATAAAATTCCTTGGAATCGGTAAATGGCGAAGGGTAAAGAGTGAAGAGAATCGATCTTCTTTTCTATTTACTATTCACCGCTGTTACTTGTTATCCATCTGCAGCACCGCCAGGAATGCTTCCTGCGGAATCTCCACGCTGCCGACCTGCTTCATGCGCTTCTTGCCGGCTTTCTGCTTTTCCAGCAGCTTTTTCTTGCGGCTGATGTCGCCACCATAGCATTTGGCCAGCACGTTCTTGCGCATCGCCTTGACCGTGCTGCGGGCAATGACCTGGGCCCCGACGGCGGCCTGGATGGCCACGTCGAACATCTGCCGGGGGATCAGTTCGCGCATCTTCTCGGTCAACTCGCGGCCGCGACGGTCGGCATGCTGCCGATGCACGATCAGCGACAACGCATCGACTTTGTCGCCGTTGATCAGGGTATCGATGCGCACGAACGGGCCGGCCTCGAAACGCAGGAAGTGGTAGTCCAGCGAGGCATAACCGCGCGACACAGACTTGAGCCGGTCGAAGAAATCCAGCACCACCTCGGCCATCGGCAGTTCATAGCTGATCTGCACCTGCGAACCCAGGTAATTGATGCTGATCTGGCTGCCACGCTTCTCTTCGCACAGGGTGATGACGTTGCCCACGTAATCCGGCGGAGTGAGGATGTTGGCGCGGATGATGGGTTCGCGGATTTCGTCGACCAGGTTGGCCTGCGGCAGCTTCGACGGATTGTCCAGGCTCAGAATGCTGCCGTCGGTCTTCAGCACTTCGTAGACCACGGTCGGCGCGGTGCTGATC
>JBOHXX010000058.1:0-13045 GCA_050737675.1 Pseudoxanthomonas sp. | reverse complement strand
TCCGCCGCATGCGCACCGGGGTACTGGTGGTGGATGCCGAGAACCGGATCAAGCTGGCCAACGAAGCCGCCTCGCTGCTGATCGGCGACGGCAGCGAGGGCGAAATCGATGCTCCCCGTGGCGTGCACCTGCCGCAGATCGCGCCGGAACTGGCCCGGCGCCTGGATCGATGGCGCAATGGCTGGCAGAACGACGAGACCCCGCTGCAGCTGTCCCCGGACCAGCCGGAAGTGCAGCCGCGCTTCGCCCGCCTGCTCGCCGGCAGCGAGCTGTCGCTGGTGTTCCTGGACGATTCCAGCGTGGTCTCGCGCCGCGCCGAGTCGCTGACCCTGACCGCGCTGGGCCGGTTCTCGGCCAGCCTCGCCCACGAGATCCGCAACCCGCTGGCGGCGATCAACTACGCGGTGCAGTTGCTGGAGGAATCGAAGAGCATCATCGACGGCGACCGCCGCCTGCTGCAGATCATCCACCAGCAGTGCCAGCGCACCAACGGCATCGTCGAAAGCGTGCTCGGCCTGGCCCGGCGCGAGCGCGCCAGCCCCGAGCACGTGGACCTCAACACCTACGTGCGCCGCTTCGTCGACGAGTACCAGCAGTCGATGTCGATCGAGACCGACAGCCTGGAAACGGTGATCGGAGCCAAGGCGGTGCCCGCGCTGGTCGACCTGCGCCACCTGCAGCAGGTCATCACCGTGCTGGTCCAGAACGCACTGAACTACGGACGCCTGCCGGGCGAATCGGCGCGGGTGCGGATCCGCGTGTTCCAGGTCGAGAACCGGCCGATGATCGACGTGCTGGATCGCGGCCCGGGCATCCCCGAGGCAGTGGCGGCGCAGCTGTTCCGCCCGTTCTACACCACCTCCGAACACGGCACCGGGCTGGGCCTGTATATCGCCCGCGAATTGTGCCGCGCCAACCAGGCCAGCCTGGAATACGTCGCCGTCCCCGGCGGCGGCAGCTGCTTCCGCATCACCCTGCCCGGCCCGCACACCCTGCTCCCCGCCTGACGCGATCACCCTTGCGTAGGAGCGCCGTCAGTCGCGACCACGGAAACAACCTCGCGACAAACCCAACGCAGCCCCACCCAGCACAATGAAGCGATTCCCTCGTTGGCTACGCGGAGGGATCCACGTAGCCGCTGGCTCGGGTCGCGGCTGACGACGCTCCTACAAACACACGCAAACCGCTACACTTCGGATACAGGGGAATGTGAGGGAAAAGAATGAGCGAAAACCGCAGTGCCCTGATCGTCGACGACGAACGCGACATCCGCGAATTGCTGACGCTGACCCTGGGCCGCATGGGTCTGCGCATCGACACCGCCGCCAATCTCGGCGAAGCCCGCGAACTGCTGGCCCGCAACCACTACGACCTCTGTTTCACCGACATGAATCTGCCCGACGGCAACGGCATCCAGCTGGTCGGCGACATCTCCAGCAAGTACCCCAACACCCCCGTCGCCATGATCACCGCCTTCGGCAACGTCGAACTGGCGGTCGAGGCGCTGAAGGCCGGCGCCTTCGATTTCGTCAGCAAGCCGGTCGATATCGCGGTCCTGCGCGGCCTGGTCAAGCACGCGCTGGAACTCAGCAACACCGAACGCGCGCCCGTTCCCGCACCGCCGCCGGAACAGGCCACCCGCCTGCTCGGCACCTCCGCGCCCATGGCGGTGCTGCGCGAAACCATCGCCAAGGTCGCCCGCAGCCAGGCCCCGGTCTACATCCTGGGCGAATCCGGCGTCGGCAAGGAACTGGTCGCCCGCACCATCCACGAGCAGGGCGCGCGCGCGTCCGGTCCGTTCGTGCCGGTCAACTGCGGCGCCATTCCCGCGGAGCTGATGGAAAGCGAATTCTTCGGCCACAAGAAGGGCAGCTTCACCGGCGCCCACGCCGACAAGCCCGGCCTGTTCCAGGCGGCCAACGGCGGCACCCTGTTCCTCGATGAAGTGGCCGAGTTGCCGCTGCCGATGCAGGTCAAGCTGCTGCGCGCGATCCAGGAAAAGTCGGTGCGCGCGGTCGGCGCCTCCAACGAAGTGCCGGTCGACGTGCGCATCCTCTCGGCCACGCACAAGGACCTGGGCGAACTGGCCAACGACGGACGCTTCCGCCACGACCTCTACTACCGCATCAACGTGATCGAGTTGCGCGTGCCGCCATTGCGCGAACGCACCGGCGACCTGCCACAGCTGACCACTTCCATCCTGGCCCGGCTGGCCGGCAACCACGGCCGCAGCGTGCCGCAGCTCACCCCCGCCGCGCTGGATGCGCTGGCCCGGCACCCGTTCCAGGGCAACGTGCGTGAACTGGAAAACGTGCTGGAACGCGCCCTGGCCATGGCCGACGGCGACCGCATCGACGCGCCCGACCTGCACCTGCCCGCCGCCGACGGCAGGCGCTATTCCATGGACACCGCGCCCGGCCCGTCACCCGCCAGCGACGCCCCGATGGACATCGATCCGGGTGGTGGCGCACTGCCTTCCTACATCGAGAACCTGGAACGCGCCGCGATCCAGAAGGCGCTGGAAGACAACCGCTGGAACAAGACCAAGGCCGCCGCCCAACTCGGCATCACCTTCCGCGCCCTGCGCTACAAGCTGAAAAAGCTGGGCATGGAATAACCCAACCCCGTAGGAGCGCCGTAAGCCGCGACCAGAAAACCAAACCGCAGCAGACCCCACCGCCAGCCCAAGGCAGCACGATTCGCCAATCAAGCTTGCGGGGTTGTCCTCGCAACGGCAGATCTACGGTCGCGACTTACGGCGCTCCTACAACCACACCGCATCCCAATACGGGTAATCGCCCACGCGTGCGGCCTGGCCGGCGCGCACCGGATTCATGACCAGGTAGCGGACATGGGCGACAAGATCTTCGTCCGTGCGCAAGGCATGGTCATGGAAGGCGGTCGCCCACACCGGTGTGGCATGGCCCGTCAGGCAACGCGCCGTATTTGCTTTCAGTTTGCGTATCAGCCGGGACAGATCCTGTGCGTCGCCCAGGCGGACCAGTCCGTGCCAGTGGTCCGGCATCAATACCCAGGCCAACAGTTGCGAGTGCTGCCACAGGCGGCGGTCGGTGATGGACCGCGCCGCGGCCTTCGCGCATTCGGGTTCGGCGAACACGCGGCGACGGCCGTGGGTGGTGAAAGTCACGAAGTACACCTGCCCTGCCAGCGACACCCGTCCGCGCCGCAAGGCGGCGTGCCCCTTTTCCGGATTGTGGGTCATGGCCATGTCCACAAGGCTGGCACCGATCCGCATCCTTATCTGTAGGGAAACCCCGCCCACCCGTATAAGCCCACCCCGCGTAGGAGCGCCGTAAGCCGCGACCCGGAAAACCAAACCGCACCAGACCCCACCGCCAGCCCCAGGCAGCACGATTCGCCAATCAAGCGCGGGGTTGTCCTCGCCACGGAAGTCCTGGGTCGTGGCTTACGGCGCTCCTACGGCCCATGGGCAGCGCCAGTCCGGCCGACTATCCTGTCCGCATGACCTTTCCTTCCCCGGCGCATCCGTCGCCGACAGACCGCTTCGGTCGCCTCCTGACTCCGTTCACCGTGCTGTGCCTGGTGCTGGCGCTGCGGGTCGTGCACCTGCTCAGCGCACTGCGCAGTCCGCTGACCTACCAGATCGGGCCGGACGAGGATTTCTACCGGCGCTTCGGCCTGGATGTCGCCTTCGGCAGTGGCGGCATGACCCCGGAATTCGGTTTCATGGATCCGTTGTACGGCTATCTGCTGGGGGCGACGATCAAGCTCGGTGGCAGCGTGTTCCCGATGTACCTGTTGCAGGTCGCGGTGGACGTGGGTACCGCATATGCGCTGATCCTGATCGCACGCGAGCTCTGCCGCCCCAGGATCGGGTTGCTGGCCGCGTTGATCTACGCCTTGCTGGGGCCGGCGATGGCCTTCCCGGTGATGCTGCTCAAGACCACCTGGGTGACCGGGTATGTGACCTGGTGGATCTGGCTGGCGCTGCGCACATTTCGCAGCGACCGGGTGCTGGCGTGGGCCGGCTTCGGTTTGTATTGCGGGCTGGGCGTGGCCCTGCGCGCCAACCTGATCCTGTTGTCCGGATTGGCGCTACTGCTGATCCCGTGGTTGCAATGGCGCAACCAACCCGTCCGCGTACTCGTGCAACGCAGTAGCCTGTTGTTGCTGGGATTGGCCTTGCCGCTGGCATTGCTGGTGGCGCGCAACGTGGCGTTGGCCGATCGCTGGAGTCCGGTGCCCAGCAATGGCGGCGTGGTCCTGCACCAGCTCTACAACCTGGAGAATCCACGTTCGCTGTCGGGCGCGCCGTCGTTCGTGCGCTACGGCCATCCCAGCGAAATCCGCCGTGCCTATGTCACCGAGGCGGAGCGACGCGCGGGACACCCGCTCACCGCGCAACAGGTGGACGATTACTGGCGCAGGCAGGCCCGCGATTACCTGCTGTCGCATCCAGGCCAGAGTCTTCGCAACGCGCTGCGCAAGCTGGGCGAATTCAGCGCCTACCCGGAAGTCCCCAACAACCGCTCCTACCAGGACGAACGTCGTTTCTCGCCCTTGTTGCGGGTCCTGCCGCAGCCCTTCGGCTGGCTGTTCGCGCTGGGCGTACCCGGTTTGCTGTTGCTGGTGTATCGCGACCGGCGCGGCTGGCTGGTGCTGGCGCCGGTGGCGATGGGACTGGCGACCATCGCCGTGTTCTTCGCCGAGGATCGTTTCCGCTTCAATATCGTCACCCCGTTCGTGCTGGGCAGTGCGCTGTGGCTGGCCTGGCTGCTAGGGCTGGCGCGGACGCGACGCTGGCGGGCCTTGCTCGCAAGTGTGGCGCTGTCGGCATTGCTCGGTGCGTTTTCGCTGTGGCAGGCGCAGCGCATCGCGCCTACGCCGATGGATTGGCAGCGCATCGCCAATGGCTACATCCGCATGGGCGAGCGCATCGATGCGCGGCGCTTCCTCAACGAAGTGGAACGCGACCAACCCAACGCGATCGGCCTGCACGAATTGCGCGGGGTGATGGCGGTGCAGGACCAGGATTACCCGCTGGCGCGGCGCGAGCTCGAAGCCGCGATCGCGCAACGCCAGGACCGGCACGAGGTCTGGCACAACTACAGCCTGGTGCTGGAGCACGAGGGCGAAACCGAACTGGCGCTGGCGGCCGAAGCGCGCGCCGAGGCGCTTTCGCCACTGCCGGATTACCAGTTCCGCATGGCGACGTTGCTGGAACAACTGGGCCGCAACGCCGATGCGGCCCGGATCTATGACGTGCTGGTGCAGAACCCGCCCTCGCAAAGCGATGGCAAGGCCTGGGCGGCGCAGGCCGCCGCCCGCTTGCGGGCGATCAGTCCGCCCGTGCGGTGAGCGGCTTGCGCGCCATGCACACCGGCGCCGGGCTGTCGGCCCAGGCCATCAGGAAACCGCGGATCGGGGCCAGGTTGTTGCTCACGCTGCCGCGCACGCCGTAGAGTTTTTCCATGGCCGGCAACACTGCGCGGTCGCCGCTGCCCAACGCGCCCAGCATGGCGATGACCAGCATCTGTTCGCGCATTTCCGGGGCCACGGTATCGCCCGGCAGGTCCAGCACCACCTTGGCGTTGGCGCGCATCGCCGCCGGGTCGCGCATCGCCGCCGCCGCGTAGGCCTGCAGCACCGCGTTCACCTGCGGCGATTGACGGGCCTGCGGCGACAGCCAGGTGGGCGTGGCCCACAGATCCACTACATCCTCGCTGGGCAGGTGACCGATGGTCGAGCCGGCCAGCACCGAGGTGCTCTTGGTCCAGGCCTTGAACGCTGCCGGGTCAGCCAGTTCGGTGCGCGACAACGACAATGCGTACTCCACTTCCTTGGCACTGGTTTCCGAGAGTTTCTGCAGCTCGGCGCCCACCCTGGCCTCACGCATGGCCGTGGCGGTCAGCAAGGATATGTTGCGCCACTGGCTGAAGGTGGACTCCTCGGTTACTGCGACCTGGGCAGCGGCACCCAACGGCTTGCGGCACTCCAGTATGTCCAGCACCGGCAGGCCATTGATGACCAGTTGCTGCAGGAAATCCGAGCGTTTTTTCTCGAAACGCGTCTTCGGCGCCTGCAGCGACACCGTGGGGAAATAATCCGAATGCGGCACCACATTGCTCATGCGCACGAACTGGCGGATCAGCTCGCTGCTGCCGATGCGGCGCAATTCCAGTTCGTCGGGCGTCCCCAGCCCTACACGCCTCAGCTCGGCGGCCAGCACCTGCTCTTGCCATGGGCCGGCGTTGAGCGGCTGCGCACGGCCCTTGCGCGCCACGATCAGCATGTCGGCGCTGTTGGTCAGGTACAGCTGCGCATCGGGGAACTGTTCCACCAGCGCCGCGAGCATGGTGCCGACCAGGCGATCGTCGATCTCGTAGGTATGCAGCCATTGCACCAGCACGCCGTCGTCCCGCAGGTGCCCTTTCAGGAACCCGTAGAACTCGCGCGTGAACAGGCTGGCGACCCCGCTCACCCAGGGATTGGACGGTTCCGAGATGATCGCGTCGTATTGGCGCGCACCGGTGGAAAAGAAAGTGCGCGCATCGTCGACACGCAGGTGCGAACGCGGATCCTCGTAGGCACGCGCCACCCGGTTGCCGAACAGCTTGGCGCCCTCGTACATCACCCGTTCGATCTCGATGGTGTCCACGTTGCGCGGCACCGGGCTGCCCAGCAGGGTGTGCGTGGTCAGGCCGGAGCCCCAGCCGATCACCGCCACATCGCGCGGTGCGGGATGCACGACCAGCGGTATCAGCCCGGCCATCATCATCGTCACTTCGTCGCTGGTGGGCCTGTCCCGCAGCGTTGTCAATGACGCATCAGGCTTGCCGTTGGTGGCGATGCCCATGAGCAACGGATTTTCCGAACGATAGAGCGCCACCGTGGCGGTCTTGCCGTCCTTCAGGAACGGCACCGTGGTGCTGTCATCGCCCACCATGGTCTTGCCAGTGCGGAACACGCCCGACACCTGCATGCGTGGATCCACTTGTCCCAGCAGCAGGCTGGCACACAGCACCACGAGCGCCGCACTGGTGGCGAAGACCACGCCCTTGGTCAGGCGCGCGGGATTGACCGTGCGCAACAGGTACAGGCCCAGGCCGATATCGGCCAGCGCAGCCAGCATCACCGACATCTTCACCCCGACCACCGGGATCATCACGTGCACCACCAGCACCACGCCGGCAATCGCACCCAGGGTGTTGGCCGCATAGATGCGGCCGATCACGCGCTCGCCCGCGCCCGCGCGCAGCAGGGCCACGGTGAACAATGGCAAGGTCATGCCGGCGAAGAACGCGGCCGGGAACATCACCAGCAAGGCGATGCCCGCGGTACTCAGCTCGAACAGGACATAGCCGCTGTCGCTGCGCGACAGCGCCTCCAGCATCCAGCCCACCCAACGGAAGCTCTGCGCGAACACCGGTACCGACACCAGCGCGGCGATGCCCATCAGCACCTGCACGTAACCCACGTAGCGCACCGGCTCGGCCAGCGCGGCGCTGCGCCGACGGATCCACAGGCCGCCGAAGGCCAGGCCCAGGATGAAGGCCGCCAGCATCAGCTCGAAACTGTGCACGGTCGCGCCCAGCGCCTGGTTAAGCAGGCGCACCCAACCGATCTCGTACACGAACGAGGCTGCGCCCGAAACCGCCGTGGCCACCAGCAATATCCGGCCAAGGCGCACGGCTTCTTCCGGTTCCTCTGCAGCGACCGCGGTCACTGCAGGTCGCGGCTTGGCCTCTCCCTCTTCCTGGTCCAGCCACTTGCTCACCGCCCATGCGCCGATGGCCACCAGGATGTTCAACAATCCGGCAGTCATCACCGTCCCGGGCAGGCCCACCGCAGGCAGCAACAGGAAGGTCGCCGCCAGTGCACCGAGTGCGGCACCCAGGCTGTTGGTGAAATACAGGCCGCCGAGGATCTCGCCATCTTCCTGCGGCGCCACGCGCAGGTAGCCGGCGCTCATCAGCGGGAAGGTCGCGCCCAGCAGCAGGCTTTGCGGCAGGATCAGCAATGCCGCGGTGGCCCATTGATAGAGATGGGCAAGACCGGCATTGCCGATGGCGGGCAAGGCGGTCTGCTGCGAGAACGCGGTATAGGCCTCGAAGATCGGCTGGAAGCCCAGCCCGACCACGCCGATCAGCAGCTCCACCAGGGCATAGCCGAGGATCAGGCGCCGCCAACCGAAACTGCGCCGGCTGACGAACCACGCGCCCAGGGCCATGCCGCCCATGAAGATGGCCAGCACCAGGGTCTGCGCGTAGGCCGCATGGCCCAGGGTCAGGCCCAGGTAGTGCGACCACACCGATTGATAGATCAACCCGGCGAAGCCGGACAGCACGAACAGGCCCAGCAAGGCCCAGCCAAGACGATTGGTTTTCAATGGAGTTCCCGGATGTGTGTCCCCGCGGCCACCCTACCCAACTGGCCGGACCGCGTCCATGCGCATGCACACAGGTGGGTGTTTTGTTTCTTCAGACCTATTGCGTCAGTTTGTGACGTGTCACGTCACTTCGCTGCCGTACGCGTGACTCAATTTGTGCGTTCCGTACAATCTGCAACGCGGGTTTAGGCTAAAGTCGCCGCCGGGGAATCTGGCATATAACGTGCGTCGATACTCCGGCACGTGCTTCCGCACGGCACCCACGGAGTGGCAAAACCGTGCGTGGGGCATGTGACACTTAAACTATTCCACCTAGGGGATACATCATGAAGAAGCAACAAGGCTTTACCCTGATCGAACTGATGATCGTCGTTGCGATCATCGCCATCCTGGCCGCCATCGCCATCCCGGCGTACCGCGACTACCTGATCCGCACCCAGGTCTCCGAGGGCGCAAGCCTGACCGGCGGCGCCAAGGTCGCGGTCGACGAGTACTACGCCAACTACGGCTCCGCACCAGCCGACAATACCGCAGCTGGCCTTGCTGCCAGCACCCTCATCAAGGGCGACTACGTTTCCGCGGTGCTAGTCACCAACGGCGCAATCGCAGCCACGTTCAGCGGCGCGAAGGCCAACACGGCAATCGCCGGCAAGGTCCTGACGTACACCCCGACGTTCAACGCTGGCTCCACCTCCTGGGTCTGCTCCAGCACCAACATCGACCCGAAGTACCTGCCGAGCAGCTGCCGCTAATCGCAACACGCAACACGCAACACTTCGAACCCCGGCTCCGGCCGGGGTTTTTTTATGCGCCGGGCCTGGCCACCCGGTTGGTACGGACCTTGCGTTGCAAGTCGCGGGGATCCATCCGTTTCATCCAACCGGGGGCAGGACATGAAGAACGCCAGGGGCTTTACCCTGATCGAACTGATGATCGTCGTTGCGATCATCGCCATCCTGGCCGCGATCGCCGTCCCGGCCTATCGCGATTACCTGATCCGCGCCCAGGTCAGCGAAGGCGCCAGCCTGGCCGGCCCCGGCAAGATAGCCGTGGACGAGTACTACTGGCATTACGGCGTGGTCCCGGCGGACAACACCGTGGCCGGGATGGCGCTGGCCGCCGACATCAAAGGTACCTACGTAACCAAGGTAGACATCGCCGGCGGCACCATCTCGGCTACCTTCGGCAACAAGGCCAATGCCGTCATCGCCGGTACCGTGCTGGTCTACCAACCGCATTGGACTGAAGGCGCCACCCAATGGCGATGCACCGCCGCCGATGGCACCACCGTGGACCCCAAATACCTGCCATCGGTCTGTCGCTGAGTGCAGGCGCCGCGACAACACAACAATGAGAACCCCGCCACCGCGGGGTTTTCTTTTGTGGGAACACGATTTCTGGCGCGAGTTTATTGCCTTTGACCTTGCTGTTGCAGAGCAGTCTTTGCTTCACTGTTTTTCATCCGATGCTAAAGAACAAGAGCAGCCGGGCAAGCCCCGCTTTACGAGAAAAATCGCATCGGATTGGCGCTTCCGCGAATAGCACCTCCGGCGCGATATCATTCCACAAACATCGCGCACCCCGTAATCACTGCGAGACGATCATCGACGCCATCTCTTCGGCCGAACCGGCCATGCAACATACGCGACGCCATTCGTGGCTGTTCGCACTTGCCTGTGTGCTGTGCACGCTGCCGCTGTGGGTGAGCCATTACCCGCCGATGGTGGATATTCCCCAACATGCTGCGCAGATCGCCGCGATCAAGGGCATGTTGCAAGGCGGGTGGCCGTATGCGGACCTGTTCCGGATCCAGTACTTCACACCCTACTGGCTGGGTTACGGGTTGGTACTGGCGCTCTCCTTTATCATGAGCACGTTGACTGCCCTCAAGTTAGTTCTGACTGTCTCGATGGCGGCACTGCCATGGTCGGCCGCACGTTTTTGCCACAAGGTCGGCATCAGCGAAACCTGGACCTGGCTGCTGTTGCTGATGCCATTCGGCTTCGCCTTCCACTGGGGCTTCCTCAGCTTCGTCGTGGCCATGCCGCTGGCCTTCCTGTTCCTGTCCTCGGCATTGGATCTGCGCGAAGAACAGGATGGTCGCACCTGGCTGAAGATGGTGTTGTGGGTACATGCGCTGTTCTTCGCACACGTGTTGATCGCGGCCTTTTCATGCGTGATCGCCGCACTTATGTTGTTTTCGCCGTGGCGCGGTTTGATTGCCTGGTTGCGACGCATGGCGCCAATGCTCACTGTACTGCCCGTGGCCGCGATATGGCTGGCATTGACGCTGAGCGATTCGACCCAAGCGCATGAACCTGTCGAATGGGGGCTGCGTCTGCCAATGCGTCTGCAGTATTTCCTGCCACGCATGATCGGCGCACCAGATGTACTCTCAGTCAACCTGCTCGGAGCGCTTGTCCTCGTCCTGCCCTTTCTGGCGGGTGCCAAGATTTCCAGATCCCCAGGCCGTTGGCTGCCATTTGCCTTTTACATCGCTTTCGTACTTCTGTTCCCGGTAAATGCCATGGGCAACGCGTTCACCGCGTCGCGCTTCGGCGTTTTCGGTATGCCGTTGTACCTGTTGTGCTTCACACGCATCCAGCACCCTAATGTTGATGCCACCGAATCGCGCCGCGCCGCTTTTCCTGTCGAATCGCTCGCTGCAGGCATTGCCATTCTCGTATTGGGCTGGCATACGCTCCGGGCATCCACCATTCATCTACAAGCGAAAGGCTACTCGGACGTGATCGCGCATGCCGCGCCGGGCAAGCGCATGCTGTCGATGATGTTCGATCCTTGGAGCCCGGCTTCCAGCGCACCAACATTCATGCATTTCCCCAGCTGGTACCAAGCCGAGCACAATGGGCTGACCGAATTCAGTTTCGCCCATTTTTATGCCATACCGCTGCAATATCGAGATCCCGACAGCTCTGCCATCGCGCCGGGCTTTGGGTGGAAGCCGGACATCTTCAATTGGCAACTGCATCACGGTGAACGCTATGACTATTTCATGATCCGTTCGATCGAGAACCGCAGTGAATGGCTGATTGGACTGTCCAACTGCACGCTACGCCTGGCCAGCCATTCGGGCCCATGGTGGCTCTACGAACGTGACCCGCATCCCTCCGCGTGCGCGCCAGAGCAAGCCGCGACTAACTGACCACCCGCACCTGCAACGCCGCGTCCGCCGCGTCGAACACGTGCGGCAGGTGTTCCTCGACCCCCAGCCACAGTGGCATACGCACGAGCCGCGCACTGAGGTCGTCGGTCAGCGGTAGTTCGTCCGCGACGCGGCCGTACTTCAGCCCCGCCGGCGAACTGTGCAGCGGCACGTAGTGGAAAACCACGTGGATGCCCGCCGCCTTCATCCGTTCGATGAAGGCTGACCGATGCTGTGCCGAGGGCAGCAGCAGGTAATACATGTGAGCGTTGTGCCCGCAATGCGCGGGCACCGTGGGGCGCCTGAGCAATCCGTCCTGCTCATGGCCCAGGGCCCACGCATGGTATCGATCCCATAGGGAAAGCCGGCGTGCGGTCAGCTCGGTTGCAGCCTCCATCTGCGCCGAGAGGAAGGCGGCGGAAATCTCCCCGGGCAGGTACGAAGATCCCTGGTCCACCCAGGTGTACTTGTCCACTTGTCCGCGGAAGAAACGACTGCGATTGGTGCCCTTCTCGCGGATGATCTCCGCGCGTTCCACGTATCGCTCGTCCCGGCACAGCAACGCGCCGCCTTCCCCGGCGATGATGTTCTTGGTTTCGTGGAAACTGAGCGCGCCGAGGTCGCCGATCACGCCCAGGCTGGCGCCTTTGTAGGTCGACATGATCGCTTGCGCCGCATCCTCGACCACGGCAAGGCCATGCTGGCGCGCGATGCGCATGATCTCGTCCATTTCGCAGGCCACGCCGGCGTAGTGCACGACGCAGATCGCACGCGTACGCGGCGTTATCGCCGCCTCGATCCTGGCGTCGTCGATATTCAGCGTGTCCGCACGTATGTCGACGAAGACCGGCACCGCCCCGCGCAGCACAAAGGCGTTGGCCGTGGACACGAAGGTGAACGAAGGCATGATCACTTCGTCGCCAGGCTCAAGCTCCAGCAACAAGGCCGCCATTTCCAGCGCGGCCGTGCAGCTGGTGGTCAACAGCGCACGGTATGCGCCGGTGTTCTTCTCCAGCCAGGCATTGCAATATTTGGTGAACTGCCCGTCTCCGGAGAGGTGGCCATTGGCGTGTGCCTGGGCGATGCACGACAGCTCACGGCCGGTCATGTACGGCTTGTTGAAGGGTATGTTCAAGTGATTTTCCTCGCGGCGATGATCCGTGATCCGCCAAACGGAAGATCGAATCCCGCCGAGACCAGGGCCCGATCGCCGCGCATGAGCAGGTCGCCGATGCGGTTGGCCAGCGTGCCGATGCGCAATTCGCGCAGCGGATCGCGGCGCGCCGATTCTGACATGCGATTGAAAAGCCGCGACCCCAGCATCGCAGGAAGCAACAAGGTCATGAATGAGGTGGAGCGGAGGACCTCGAACCCGGCACCGCGGATTTTCTCCTCCAATTCCCCACTGCGGTAGCGGCGCACGTGGCGCGCCGCCTCGTCCTGCGAACTCCAAAGGAAAGGATGCTGCGGCACCGTGACCAGCAGCCCGCCCTCAGGCCTGAGTGCCGCAT
>JBOHXX010000057.1:0-13109 GCA_050737675.1 Pseudoxanthomonas sp. | reverse complement strand
GTGCAGCGAACGGCCGGAGGTCTGGATGTGGTACTTCATCATCTGGCTGCGTTCGTTGGCGCCGTAGCGCTCGCGCATGGCGCGGGCCCAGATGCGCCGGGCGACGCGGCCGATGACCGTGTATTCCGGATCCATGCCGTTGCTGAAGAAGAACGACAGGTTGGCGGCGAAGTCGTCCACCTTCATCCCGCGCGCCAGGTAGTACTCGACGATGGTGAAACCGTTGCTCAGGGTGAAGGCGAGCTGGCTGATTGGGTTCGCCCCGGCTTCGGCGATGTGGTAGCCGGAAATGGACACCGAGTAGAAATTGCGCACGCCGTTGTCGACGAAGTACTGCTGGATGTCGCCCATCATCCGCAGGGCGAATTCGGTGCTGAAGATGCAGGTGTTCTGCGCCTGGTCCTCTTTCAGGATGTCGGCCTGCACGGTGCCGCGCACGGTCTTCAGCGTCTGCGCCTTGATCCGCGCATAGGTATCGGCATCGACCACCTGTTCGCCGGTGATGCCGAGCAGACCGAGGCCGAGGCCATTGTTGGTCGGCGGCAGTTCGCCGCGGTATTGCGGGCGCTCGCGGTCTTCGAAAATCTTCTCGATCGCTTTCTGCGCATCCTTCCAGCGTTGCTCATCTTCCTGCAGGTACAACTCCACCTGCTGGTCGATGGCGGTGTTCATGAACATGGCCAGGATCATCGGCGCCGGGCCGTTGATGGTCATCGACACCGAAGTCGTCGGCGAACACAGGTCGAAGCCGGAATACAGCTTCTTCATGTCGTCCAGGGTCGGGATGTTGACGCCTGAGTTGCCGATCTTGCCGTAGATGTCCGGGCGCGGCGCCGGGTCTTCACCGTACAGGGTCACGCTGTCGAAGGCGGTGGACAGGCGCGCGGCGGGTTGGCCGACGCTGAGGTAATGGAAGCGGCGGTTGGTGCGCTCCGGCGTGCCTTCGCCGGCGAACATGCGGATTGGGTCTTCGCCGGTGCGGCGGTACGGATACACGCCGCCGGTGTACGGATAGCTGCCCGGCAGGTTTTCCTTGCCGAGGAAGGTCAGCAACTCGCCCCACGATTTGTAGGTGGGCGCGGCGATCTTGGGGATCGGCTGGTGGCTGAGCGACTGGCGGTAGTTCTCGCCGGTGACCGCCTTGCCGCGCACTTCGTAGGTGAAGTGTTCGTCGGTGATCGACTTCAGGCGCTGCGGCCAGTCGCGCAGCAGCTTGAGGTTTTCGTTGGTCAGCGACTGGACCGCGTCCTGGTAGCGCTGGCGGAGGGTGAGAAGCGAGCGGTCCGCATGCTTCCCTTCTCCCTCCGGGAGAAGGTGGCGCGTAGCGCCGGACGCGCCGGAGGAAGCACCCTTGGGGTGTGAGGGAGGGAGAGTGACTTGCCCAGGAGCGTTACCTAGAGACTGATGGCTCATGCCCTCATCCGCCCTGCGGGCACCTTCTCCCGGGGGGAGAAGGGAATCAAAGGCATAAAGCTCCAACGCCCTCGGCAACTTGTCATCGCCAATCTCGCGCAACGACTCCCACAGATGCTGCGCACGGCTGGCGATCTCGGATTGCTGTTCGACCGCCTTGTTGATGCCGCGACCCTGCTCGGCGATCTCGGCCAGGTAGCGCACGCGCGCGCCGGGGATCAGCACGGTGGCGCGCGGTTCCTTCAGCGTGGTATCGAGGTGCGGGGTCCACTTGTTGGCGGGCAGCGACAGTTTTTCGCGCAGCAGCCGGCACAGGTTGACGAACATCCAGCTGATGCCGGGGTCGTTGAACTGGCTGGCGATGGTCGGATACGCGGGCACGTCCTCGTCGGCGGTCTGGAAGGCGACACGGTTGCGCTTCCACTGCTTGCGCACGTCGCGTAACGCATCCTCGGCGCCGCGTTTGTCGTACTTGTTGAGCACGATGAGTTCGGCGAAGTCGAGCATGTCGATCTTTTCCAGCTGGCTGGCCGCGCCGTATTCGCTGGTCATCACGTACATGGGGAAATCGACCAGGTCGACGATCTCCGAATCGCTCTGGCCGATGCCGGCGGTCTCGACGATGACCAGGTCGTAACCAAGCCCCTTGAGGAAACCGATGCAGTCCTTCAACACCCTGTTGGTGGCGGCATGCTGGCGGCGTGTGGCCATCGAGCGCATATACACGCGGTGGCTGCGCAGCGAGTTCATGCGGATGCGGTCGCCGAGCAGCGCGCCGCCGGTGCGGCGGCGGGTCGGATCGACCGAGATCACCGCCATGCGCATCTGCGGGAAGCTGGCGAGAAAGCGGTTCAGCAACTCGTCGGTGACTGAAGACTTGCCGGCGCCGCCGGTGCCGGTGATGCCGATCACCGGGGTCTTGCTGCCGGCCAGTTGCCATTGCTTGCGCAAGCGGGCGAGTTCGGATTCGTCCAGCGCGCTTTCTTCGATGGCGCTGAGCATGCGGCCGATTGAGATTTCGTCGTCGATGGCGATATGCGCGGGTTTGTCGGTGGGCAGGCGGTGCTCGCTGGCGCGTTCCACCACGTCCTCGATCATCTGCACCAGGCCCATGTGCATGCCGTCGTTGGGGTGGTAGATGCGCTCCACGCCGTAGGCCTGCAGTTCGCGGATTTCCTCGGGCGTGATGGTGCCGCCGCCGCCGCCGAACACGCGGATGTGGCCGGCGCCGCGCTCGCGCAGCATGTCGACCATGTACTTGAAGTATTCGACGTGGCCGCCCTGGTAGGACGACAGGGCGATGGCGTCGGCGTCTTCCTGCAGCGCGGCGCGGACCACGTCCTCGACGCTGCGGTTGTGGCCCAGGTGGACCACTTCTGCGCCCTGCCCCTGGATCAGGCGGCGCATGATGTTGATCGCCGCGTCGTGCCCGTCGAACAGGCTGGCGGCGGTGACGAAGCGCAACGGCGAATGGTCGTGTTGCGTAGCGGGAAGATTGGAAGCCGGCGTGCTCATGCGCGCTCTCATGCGGGACAGACGCCGATTGTAACGGCCGGCGCGTTATCGCCCCATGCATCCAAAGGTGGGTGGGCCTCCATGCCCACCCGTATGCATCGCCTGCCAGGAGGTTCAGGCGATGCCGAACGGCAGATTGGGACTGGATACGACACGCTCGCCGACGGTTTCCCCGGCGAGGAAACGCAGCGCATCGGCGATCACTTCCGGTTGCGCGGCGATGCGGTGGTGGCCCAGGCCGGTGGTGCTGAGCAGGCGCGCCTGCGGCCAGTAACGCGCGTAGCGTTCGCCTTCAGCCCACGGCACTTCGCGATCCTCGAGGTCGTGCACGACCAGCGCCGGGCGGGCGATGCAGGGCACGTTGAGGTGCGCCTGCAAGCTGGCGACCGGGATGCGGAAGCGCTTTTCGAATTCGTCGAACAGCTGGTTGCGCAGCGATTGCGCCAAGCCCACCGCGTTGCCGAAGCGATCGGCGGCGGCCAAAGGATCCGCCGCCGGCGCGATCAGCACCGTGCGTTCGGCCTGCAGCCCGCGCGCCAGCGCCAGCATCGTCGCCGCGCCGCCGAGCGAGTGGCCGATGACCGCGTGCAGCGGGCCGTAGTGTTTTCCGACCTGGAACAGGGTCTCGGCGAACGACGGCAAGGTCGCGCGCTTGCCGCTGCTGCGGCCATGGGCGAGCTGGTCGAAAGTGGCAACCGCGTAGCCGGCCTGGCGCAGTGCGCGAACCCAGGGTGCGAAGCGCAGGCCGAAGCTGGACCAGCCGTGGGCCAGCAGCACCAGCGGCTGTTGCGCCGGGTCGCCCCAGGTATAGGTGGCGACGCGGTAGCCGTCGTGTTCGAGCATCTCGATGCGCGCGCCCAGGGTGTCGGCGGCCAGCGCTTTTTCGCGTGCGCCAGGCATCGGCGTACCGAACAGGCGGAAGGCGCGCTGCAGCGTCGCCCGCGGCATCAGCCAGCCGCCAATGGTGAAACCGAAACGCATGGCGATGAAGCGGAGCGAATTGCTCAATGATTTTAGTACGATCGTGCTATTTGAAGGCCTGACGATGGCTGCCATGGCGGTTTCCTCGGTGGACATCAGGGGGAGTAGGACTTGATGAGACGTTCGAACGAACGGCGTGCCATTTCTTCGGCGCGTGCCGGGTCGTGCAGGCGCGTGTTGTGCAAGCCATCGGCAAGCGCCGCCAGTTCGAAGGCCATGAGTTCGGGATCGATGTCGGCGGCGAGTTCGCCGGTTTCGACGCAGTGGGTCACCGCCTTGATCAACTGGGCGTTCCACTGGCCCAGCCAGCCGACGATGCGGTCGCGCATGGGGCCTGGGCGGCCGTCGTACTCGCCGGCAGCGGCCAGGATCACGCAGCCTTCCTCATGCATCAGGACCCAGTCGAACCAGCCGGAGACGATGGCCCGCAGACGCTGCAGTCCACGGGGCCGGGCGAGCGCCGGGCGCACCACGACTTCGGTAAAGCGGCCCGCCGTCCATTCCAGCACGCTGAGCTGCAAGTCCTCGCGGGAGCCGAAATGGGCGAACACCCCGCTCTTGGACATGCCCACGGCATTGGCCAGCTCGCCGATGGACAGGCCTTCCAGGCCATTGCGGCGGGCGATGGCGAAGGCGCGCTCGACGATCAGTTCGCGCGTGGCGGCACCCTTGGAGGTAGCAATGGGAAGACTCACGGCAGGATTAATAGCACGACCGTTCGTTTTATTCAAACCCGTTCGTCGGCTCTTTCAGGGGCTGGCCTGCCCCATGCCACCCGCCGCCAAGGCCTCCCGCAGCGGTTGCAACCGGTCCTCGTAACGGCGCCATTGGCCGATGAAGCGCTGGTGGATGGGTTCGCGCATCTGCACGCTGCTGGCGGTGGCCACCGCACCGGTACGGGCCTCGATGGCCACCACCGACGGATCCCAGGCCAGGCCGCAGAAATCCAGTACCTCGCGCGCCACCCGCTCCGGATCGGCGACCAGCGCGTCGTAATGCACCTCCAGGATCCTTCCCGGGTATTGCCGGTGCCAGTGCGCCATCAGTTGCCGGTAGCGCAGGAAATGGCCCGCCATCTCGACCTGGTCATAGCTGTGCGGGTAGGCGTTGGCGAACAGTTCCTTGAGGTTGGAGAAGCAGGTGTCCATGGGTTCGCGGACCATGTGCAGGATCCGCGCCTGCGGCAAGGCGCGGGCGATGTAGCCGGCATGGACGAAATTGGCCGGCAGCTTGTCGGTGTAGAACGGCTTGCCGCGGGCATGCCAGCGGGTGTGCGAGAGGTAGCGGCGGCCGAGCTCAGCCATGTCGATGGCCTCGGCGCGTTGCGCCAGGTCCAGGTCGAGTTGCGGGCCACCGGCGCGATCGCACATCCAGCGCAGTTGCATGGTGAAGTCGCGCAGCTCGCCGGCGTCGGCGACCTGCGGGTGTGCGCCAAGGATGCGTTCCAGCAGGGTCGTACCGGAACGCGGCATGCCGACGATGAAGATCGGCGCGGGTCCGGCATCGTCCGCATCGGGAGTGCGCACACTCTCGACGACATTGCTTCGTTGCAGGTGATCGAACAGGCGCGCCTCGGCGGCGGCATCGAAATCCACCTGGCGCCGGCGCAGGCGCATGCCGGTTTCCAGCGCCTGCCAGGCTTCGTCCCTGCGATCCAGGTCGTCCAGTTCCTTGAACAGGGCGTAGTACAGCGGCGGCGCATCGACGGCATCGCCGGGCATTCGCGCGATGGCTGCATTCAAGGCATCGACATGGTTGTCGACGATGGTCTGGCGGCGGAGTTTTGCACGCATCCGGTGCGCGGGGGCGAAGTCGGGATCGACCTGCAGGCAATGATCGAACTCGCTTCCCGCGCTGCCCAGGTCGCCGGCATACATTTCCGCCAGGCCGGTCAGGTAATGCAATGAAGAGGCGTCCATTCCCAGGCGGTTCGCCCGTCGCAGCAACGGTAGGGCGAGGCCAGGGAAAGACTGCTCGCTCATCAGTTTGCCGACGCCCGCCAGCACTTCCGGGTCATGCGCTTGCGATACCTCCGGCGATCGCGCGCAATCGACCGCGGCCTCCAGCTCGCCCACGGCGATCAACTGGTGGCACAGGGCCTCAAGCAATACGGGATCCGGCTCCCGCACCGCATACGCCGCCACGGCATGGGCAACGGCATCGCGCAGGCGGCCATCCTGGAGGGCGATGGTGGACAGGCGCAGGTTCGCCGGCAGCGTCCAATCCGGATCGCCGGCAATGGACTCGTATCCGGCGCGGGCCGCGGCAGGCTGGCGGGCCTGCATCAGGCGTTCGGCGTCGTGCCAGGTCTGCTGGGCGGGTGAGTTCATGCGCTTGCTTCGGACGGGTTGCCGGGGAAGGGTCGCGGCGATTGTAGCGGTCGCCCTCCCCAGCCAAGTCGACCGGCTCGCCCGGGATGCTGCATCGCGTCGTGACCATACGCCAGGGTTCGGAGATAGTCGCCGGCGGCTCCATACCGGGCCGTATCCTTGGGAGGGGAACATGCACAAGTTTCTGGGCAAGGGAGTCCTGGGCAAGGGACTGGCGGTACTTCTGCTTTGCATCTGCTCGCTGCCGGCCATGGCGCAGAGTGACTACACAAAGACCAAATACCCGGTCGTGCTGGTCCACGGCCTGTTCGGCTTCGACAAGTTGTTCGGCAGCTACGACTACTGGTTCAACATCCCGCAGGAACTGCGCGCCGGCGGCGCCAAGGTCTATGCGGTCAACGTCTCGTCGGCCAATTCCAGCGCCGTGCGCGGTGAGCAGGTCATTGCCGAACTGGAAACCCTCAAGGCGCTGTACGGCTACCAGAAGTTCAACCTGATCGGCCATAGCCACGGCGGCCCGACCGCGCGTTACGTGGCCTCGGTGCGGCCGGACCTGGTGGCGTCGGTCACCTCGGTGGGCGCGCCGCATACCGGCAGCAAGGTCGCGGACGTGATCACCAGCGTCGCCCCGGACCAGAGCCTGCTGCGCAGCATCGTCTCCGGACTGACCAATGCCTTCGCCAACGTGATCGAGTTCGTCTCCGGCGACGCCGATCCGCAGGATTCGGTCGCCGCACTGGGTTCACTCAATTCAGCCGGCGCAGCGGCGTTCAACGCCCAGCACCCGCAGGGCATGCCGACCACGGCCTGCGGCAGCGGTGCGGCGGTGGTCAACAACATCCGTTACTACTCGGCGGGCGGCACCTCGGTCTTGACCAACGTGCTCGACCCGATCGACGGCGGCCTGGTCGCCTCGTCGCTGGCCTTCGGATTCTCTGCCAATGACGGCCTGGTGGGACGCTGCTCGTCGCACCTGGGCGTGGTCCTGCGCGACGACTATCCATGGAACCACCTGGACGAGGTCAACCAGACCCTGGCCCTGCGCGGCCTGTTCACGCCAAGCCCGGTCAGCTTCTACCGCAGCCAGGCCAACCGCCTGAAAGCCGCAGGGCTTTGAAACCGGACGCCTGACCGATGCCAGGACGTTCACGCTTGATCCCCGGGGCCAGCACCGTCGTGCTGGCCCTGCTGGTTTTCGCCATCTGGCCTGCCTTCGAGCATAAGCGCGCGAAGCAGGACACCTTGCAAACCTCGTCGGAACGGGATGCTTCCATCCCGGGCACGCGGGCTGCTGGCAGGGAGGGCGCAGGCAGCGATATGCCGAATTCATTGCGCGGTACCCAGCCGGATGGCGGGGTGCGCTTCGACGGCGGCGGCAACCTTGTCGCCGACGCGGAACTGCGCCGTCATTTCGACTGGTACCTGGCAGCCATGGGCGAGCAGGACCTGGAGACGATCCGCACCCGCCTTGCCCGCGATTCCGCATTGCTCATGAATCCCGCGCAGGTGGCCGCGGTGCTGGCCTGGTTCGACCGCTACATCGCCTACCAGCGCGCGAGCACGCGCCTGGCCGGCATCAGCGGCCTGCAGGAACGGCTGGACGCGGCCCATGCCCTGCGCAAGCAGATGCTGGGCGAAGCCGCAGCACGAGGATTCTTTGGCGAAGAAGAGAACGAAGCCTCGCGCGTGGTCGCCCTGAAACAGGCGCAGGCCGATCCCAACCTCAGCCCCAGCCAACGCGAAGCCCTGCAACGCGAGCTGGAAGCCCGCTCGCCGGGTTACGCCGAGGCCCGGCGTGAGTCCGAATTGCGCGAACAACTCCACCAGCTCGACACCGTCCTGGACCGCCAGGGCGCCAGCGCCGGCGAGCGCCGGGCCGAGCGCAGCGCGTTGCTCGGCCCCGAGGCCGCGGACCGTTTCGCCGAACTCGACCACGCGCGCGCCGACTGGAACGCACGCCTGCAGGACTATTCCCGGCAACACGCGGCCCTCCAGGCCCGGACCGGACTGAGCGAAAACCAGCGCCTGCTCGAATCGAGGCGTTTGCTCGCTTCGTTCTCCCCAGCCGAACAACGCCGCATCGCCGCACTGCTGGAAGCCGGCCTGCTGCACTGACTCCGGGCTGCCGACCCTGCAACGGCGATTGGATTAGACTGGCAGCCCGCGACGCCCTTGCCCGCTCCTGGCATCGTCGCTTTTTTGTTTCCGGTCAATCCCTTAGGCAAAGTTCCTGGCAACTTGCAGCAGCCAGATGGCAGCGCAATTCGGAGCCCTCCCCATGATTTTCGAAACCCTCGACACTTCCGGCCACGAGCAGGTGGTGTTCTGCAACAACAAGGACGCGGGGCTGAAGGCGATCATCGCGATCCACAGCACCGTGATCGGTCCGGCCCTGGGCGGCGTGCGCATGCGCGCCTACCCCGACACCGCGGATGCGGTGACCGATGCGTTGCGGCTCAGCCGCACCATGACCTACAAGAACGCGCTGGCCGGGCTCAACGTCGGCGGCGGCAAGGCGGTACTGATCGGCGACCCCACCAAGGACAAGACCGAAGCCCTGTTCCGCGCCCTCGGCCGCTATGTCGATTCCCTGGGCGGCCGTTACATCACCGCCGAGGACATGGGCACCGATGTCAACGACATGGAACATGTGTACCGCGAGACCGAATACGTGGTCGGCGTGCATCAGGTCCACGGCGGCTCCGGCGATCCGGCCCCGTTCACCGCCTACGGCGCGCTGCAGGGCCTGATGGCCACCTTGAACAACAAGTTCGGCAACGAGGAAATCGGCAAGTACAGTTTCGCCGTGCAGGGCCTGGGCCACATCGGCATGGAATTCCTCAAGCTGCTCAAGGAGCGCGGCGCCAAGCTGTTCGTCGCCGACCTGAACCCGGCGCTGGTCGAACGCGCGGTCGAGGAATACGGCGCCGAGGCGGTCAAGCCCGACGAGATCTACGACCTGCCGGTGGACGTGTTCTCGCCGTGCGCGTTCGAATACGCGATCAACGCCGAAACCCTGCCGCGGCTCAAGGCCAAGGTCATCTGCGGCACGGCCAACAACCAGATGTCGCACAAGACCGGCGACGAAGCGGCCAAGCGCGGCATCCTCTACGCACCGGACTACGCGGTCAACGCCGGCGGGGTCATGAACGTGTCGCTGGAGATCGACGGTTACAACCGCGAGCGCGCCATGCGCCTGATGCGCAACATCTACCATAACGTCGGCAAGATCTTCGAGTTGTCGGAACGCGAGGGCATCGCCCCGCAATATGCCGCCGACCGCATCGCCGAGGCGCGCATCGCCTCCATCGGCAAGCTCAAGCTGCCGCTGGGACGCACCGCGCCACGTTTCATGGGACACCTGCGCGGCGAACACTAGGTTCATCGTGCAGTCCAAGGCCGCAACAAGGGGGAGGACCGAATGCGACCCGCTTCAATAGGTGCCGCTTCAATGGGAATGTTTCCGTTAGGGGAAGAGATAGACGCCTTGCGCGAGGCCGTGCGCCGGTTCGCCGACAGCGAGATCGCACCGCGTGCCGAAGCGATCGACCGCGAGAACGTATTCCCGCAGGAACTGTGGCCGAAACTCGGCGAACTGGGACTGCTCGGACTCACCGTGCCTGGCGAATACGGTGGCAGCGACATGGGCTACCTGGCCCACCTGGTGGCGATGGAGGAAATTTCGCGGGCTTCGGGCTCGGTCGGCCTGAGCTACGTCGCCCATTCCAACCTGTGCGTTTCCAACCTGTATGCCAACGGCACCGAAGCGCAGCGCATCAAGTACCTGCCGAAGCTCTGCACTGGCGAATGGAAGGGCGCACTGGCGATGAGCGAGCCGGGTGCGGGTTCTGACGTGGTCGGTTCGATGAGCTGCCGTGCCGAACGCCGCGGCGATGCCTGGGTCGCCAACGGCAGCAAGATGTGGATCACCAACGGCCCCGAGGCCGACGTGCTGGTGGTGTACATGCGCACCGCGGGCAAGGAATGCGGGTCCAAGTGCATCACCGCCTTCCTCGTGGAAAAAACCATGAAGGGCTTCCGCACCGCGCAGAAGCTGGACAAGCTGGGCATGCGCGGCAGCAACACCTGCGAACTGGTGTTCGAGGACTGCGAGATCCCGGCGGAAAACGTGCTGGGCGACGTCAACAACGGGGTCAAGGTGCTGATGGCCGGCCTCAACACCGAACGCCTGGTGATCAGCGGCGGCCCGTTGGGGCTGATGCAGGCGGCGCTTGATGCCGCCCTGCCCTATGTGCGCGAGCGCAAGCAGTTCGATGCGGCCATCGGCACCTTCGGCCTGATGCAGGGCAAGATCGCCGACATGTACACCGCGCTGCAGTCCAGTCGCGCCTATGCCTACCAGGTGGGACGCGACTATGACGCCGGCCACCGGTCGCGCGCCGCCGCCGCCGGCTGCCTGCTGCACGCGTCCGAGGCCTGCGTGCAGGTCGCACTGGAAGCCATCCAGGCGCTGGGCGGCAACGGCTATATCAATGAATACCCGACCGGACGCCTGTTGCGCGACGCCAAGCTGTACGCGATCGGCGCGGGCACCAACGAGATCCGGCGCATGCTGATCGGACGCGAACTGTTCGATGGGCGGGGCTGACCCGCTTGCGTGGCATTGCCGCGCGTGTCGGTCGAGCGCCCGGCGTGCTGCGCCCAGTCGGGCCGCAGGCGGGCCGATCCCCACCCTGCCGGCGAACTTGGTTTGCCGGCTTCCCTCCCCAACCTAGATAATTCAGCGCTTACCAACTGGAGTCCCCCATGTCCGACATCGTCATCGCCGCCGCCAAGCGCACCGCGATCGGTTCCTTCCTCGGCCAGTTCACTGGCGTCCCCACCCCGACCCTCGGCGCCGCCGCGATCCAGGCCGCGCTGGAACAATCCGGCATCCCGGCCACGGACGTATCCGAAGTGATCATGGGTTGCGTGCTGCCGGCCAACCTCGGCCAGGCACCCGCCCGCCAGGCATCGCTGGCCGCCGGCCTGCCCGTTTCCACCGGCTGCACCACCATCAACAAGGTCTGCGGTTCGGGCATGAAGGCGATCATGCTGGGCCACGACCTGATCAAGGCCGGTTCGGCCACGGTCGTCGTTGCCGGCGGCATGGAGTCGATGACCAATGCCCCGCACCTGATCCCCAACTCGCGCACCGGCAACCGTTTCGGCAACTTCCAGGCGGTCGACCACATGTCCTGGGACGGCTTGGTCAACCCCTACGACGGCCAGGCGATGGGCGTGTTCGCCGAAGCCACGGCCGAGAAATACGGATTCACCCGCGAAGCGCAGGATGCGTATTCCATCGAATCGGTCACCCGCGCCCAGGCCGCGCAGCAGTCGGGCGCATTCGCCGACGAGATCGTCCCGGTCAAGGTGACCACCCGCAAGGGCGAGGTCGAGTTCGCCACCGACGAGCAGCCGGGCAAGTCGGATATCGCCAAGATCCCGACCCTGAAACCCGCCTTCAAGAAGGACGGCACGGTCACCGCCGCCAGTTCCTCCAGCATTTCCGACGGCGCCGCGGCCACCATCCTGCTCAGCGCCGACGAGGCCGCCAGGCGCGGAATCACCCCGCTGGCCCGCATCGTCGGCCACAGCACCTGGTCGCAGGACCCGCAGTGGTTCACCACTGCCCCGGTCGGCGCAATCGAAAAACTGCTCAAGCAGGTGGGCTGGACGGTGGCCGACGTGGACCTGTTCGAGATCAACGAAGCCTTCGCGGTCGTGGCCATGACCCCGATCAAGGAGCTGGGCATTCCCCATGCCAAGGTCAACGTCAATGGCGGCGCCACCGCCCTGGGCCACCCCATCGGCGCCTCGGGCGCCCGCCTGGTGGTGACCCTGGTCCATGCCTTGCGCAAGCGCGGCGGCAAGCGCGGCATCGCCTCGCTGTGCATCGGCGGCGGCGAGGCGACCGCTATCGCCATCGAATTGTTGTGAAAAAACAGGG
Source organism: Pseudoxanthomonas sp. (assembly GCA_050737675.1). Lineage (GTDB taxonomy): Bacteria > Pseudomonadota > Gammaproteobacteria > Xanthomonadales > Xanthomonadaceae > Pseudoxanthomonas_A. The sequence continues at coordinate 917 of JBOHXX010000057.1, read as the reverse complement.
CTTTGTGATACGTTTAACAACGCGTTGACAAAAATAACTGTGCAACCGCTTGACAGCGGAATCCGGATTGTCATCATGTCACCGGCGCGCAATAGCGCGTTGCCATCTAAAAACGACGAGGAAATGCAAAATGACCATCAACAAGACGCTGATCGCGCTGGCCCTGGGCCTGGCCCTGGCCGCTTGCTCGAACAAAGAGCAGGCTGCTGACGCCGCGACCGACGCTGCCGCCACCGCTACTGAAGCCCAGGCTGCCGCCGACGCTGCTGCCACTGCCGGCGCTGCCACGGCCGATGCCGCTCAGACTTCCGCCGACGCCGCCGCCCAGGCTGCCGACGCTGCTGCCACTGCCGCTACCGACGCTGCTGCTGCCCCGACCGCCGCTGCCGCTGACGCTGCTGCCGACACGGCCGCTGCTGCTGCTGACGTTGCCGAGCAGGCCAAGGATTCTGCAGAAGAAGCCAAGAAGTAATACCGCAAGGTATCGCTTCAAGCTAGCGTAAAATGGAAAAGGTCGCCGGTGCATACCGGCGGCCTTTTTCAGTATCAGACCGCGGGGGTGGCATGCCAGACTCCGCCTGTATTGCCGATTTGTCCCACACAACCCACCGGAGAGAAACCCATGAAGACCAAGTTCTATGTCCTGCTCGCTGCTTCCGTGCTGGCCCTGAGCGCCTGCAACAAGGCCCAGACCGACCAGGCCGCCACCGACGCCGCCGCAGCTGCCGATCAGGCCGCCACTGCTGCTGATACCGCCGCGACCGCCGCGGGCGATGCCGCTACCGCCGCCACCGATTCGGCCGCCGCAGCTGCTGATTCCGCCGCCGCCTCGGTGACCGACGCCGCGAACGCGACCACCGCCGCCGCCGGCGACGCCGCTGCCGCGACCACCGACGCTGCCCAGGCCGCTGCTGCAA
>JBOHXX010000056.1:0-13172 GCA_050737675.1 Pseudoxanthomonas sp. | reverse complement strand
CTCCTACGTGGGAAGCCATAAAAAAATCCGACAAGCGTGCTGCTTTACCGCCAACATGCGGGCGTTTGACGGTCAGCTCAGCGACTTCAACCGGTACAGCGCTTCCAAAGCCTGTTTGGGGGTCAGTTCGTCCGGATCCAATGCAGCCAGCGCTTCCTGTGCGGCGGAAGGCGCGGCAGCGAACAGTCCGAACTGCTGCGGTGCATCCAGTGCCTGCGGCGCCATCTGGAAGGCGTGGCTTTCGCCGCCGCGCTGCTCCAGCTCCGCCAGCCGGCGTCGCGCCTGCTGCACGGTGGTCTTGGGCAATCCGGCCAGTGCGGCGACCTGCAGGCCGAAGCTTCGATCGGCCGGACCGTCCTTGACCGCATGCATGAACACCAGCGTGTCGCCGCGCTCCTTGTCGTGGTGCTCCACCGCATCCAGGTGCACGTTGGCGATGCCGCTGCCCGGTTCGGCCAGTGCGGTCAGTTCGAAATAGTGCGTGGCGAACAAGGTGTAGCAGCGATTGGTTGCGGCCAGGTGGCGGGCTACGGCATCGGCTAGGGCCAGGCCGTCGTAGGTGGAAGTGCCGCGACCGATCTCGTCCATCAGCACTAGGGATTGCGGCGTGGCGTGATGGAGGATGTAACTGGTCTCGCTCATCTCGACCATGAAGGTGGACTGGCCGCGGGCCAGGTCGTCGCCCGCACCGATACGGGTCAGGATGCGGTCGATCGGGCCGATCACTGCGCGTGCCGCTGGCACGAAGCTGCCGATATGCGCGAGCAGCACGATCAGCGCGTTCTGGCGCATGTAGGTCGACTTGCCGCCCATGTTCGGTCCGGTGATGACCAGCATGCGCCTGTCTTCACCGAACACCAGGTCGTTGGGCTCGAACGGTTCCTCGCGTACCGCTTCGACCACCGGGTGGCGGCCGCGTTCAATGTGCAGGCCGGGCGCGTCGCGCAGTTCCGGTTGCGACCAGTCCAGCGCTTGCGCGCGTTCGGCGAAACCGGCCAGCACGTCGAGTTCGCTCAACGCCGCCGCGCAGCGCTTGAGCGGTTCCAGGTCCTGGTTGAGCGCGTCCAGCAATCCTTCGTACAAGAGCTTCTCGCGCGACAGGGAACGCTCGCGTGCGGACAGCACCTTGTCCTCGAAGCTCTTCAATTCCTCGGTGATGTAGCGCTCGGCCCCGGTCAGGGTCTGGCGGCGGGTGTAATGCACCGGCGCCTTGCCGGCCTGGCCCTTGCTGATCTCGATGTAATAGCCGTGGACGCGGTTGTAGCCGACCTTCAGCGTGGGAATGCCGCTGCTTTCGCGCTCGCGGATTTCCAGGTCGATCAGGAACTGGTCGGCGTGGGTGCTGAGCCGGCGCAGTTCGTCGAGCTCTTCATCGAAACCGGTGGCGATCACGCCGCCGTCGCTCAGTTTCATCGGTGGCTGCTCGGCCACGGCCCTGGCGAGCAATGCGGCGGTCGCGGCGTGCTCGCCGAGTTCGGCGGCGAGCGCATCCAGGCGCGGCGAATCCAGCGGGCCAATGGCGGCACGAATGTCCGGCAGCAGGGCCAGGCCGTCGCGCAAGGTCGACAGGTCGCGCGGGCGCGCCGAGCGCAGGGCCACGCGGGTGAGGATGCGTTCCACGTCGCCGAGCGCGCGGAAGCGTTCGCGCAAGCTGTCATCGGCGCGACTTTCGATCAGCGTCGCCACTGCCTGGTGGCGTTCGCCCAATACCCGGCGGTCGCGCAGCGGGCGATGCAGCCAGCGGCGCAGCAGGCGCCCGCCCATCGGGCTGATGGTCGAGTCCAGCACGCCCAGCAGCGTGTTGCGGGTATCGCCATCGACGCGCGTGTCCAGTTCCAGGTGGCGGCGGGTGGCCGCGTTCATGGCGATGGCCTCGCCCGAGGACTCCACCGCGATCGCGGTCAGGTGGGGCAGGCGTTGCTTCTGGGTTTCCTCGACATAGCCGAGCAGGGCGCCCGCGGCCGCTGTGGCTAGTGGTTTGTCGTCAATGCCGAAGCCAGTCAGGTCGTGCAGGCCGAAGAACTTCAGCAACTGGCGGCGGCCGCTGTCGGCGTCGAACAGCCAGGGCGCGCGTCGGCGCATGCCGGTGCGGGTTTGCAGGAACGGCGGCAGGCCTTCTTCATCGGGGATCAGCAGCTCGGCGGGTTCCAGGCGCGAGAGCTCCGCTTCCAGCGCGTCGGCGTTTTCGACTTCGTTGACCAGGAAGCGACCACCGGCCAGGTCGGCCCAGGCCAGGCCATAACCGGTCTTCCCTCGTGATACCGCCATCAGCAGAGTGTCGCGGCGCTCGTTCAACAGCGCCTCGTCGGTCACCGTGCCCGGGGTCACGATGCGCACCACCTTGCGCTCGACCAGTCCCTTGGCCAGGGCCGGGTCGCCGATCTGCTCGCAGATCGCCACCGATTCGCCCAGCGCCACCAGCCTTGCCAGGTAGCCTTCGTAGGCATGCACGGGCACGCCCGCCATCGGGATTGGCGCGCCGCCGGAGCTGCCGCGCTGGGTCAGGGTGATGTCCAGCAACCGCGCCGCCTTGCGCGCGTCGTCATAGAACAACTCGTAGAAGTCGCCCATGCGGAACAACAGCAACAGGTCGGGGTACTCCGCCTTGGCAGCGAAGAACTGCTTCATCAGAGGTGTGTGGGTAGGGGCTTCGGAGCCGCTCATCGCCGGTGGTTTGCAATCAAGGTCAAGGGGCCGGCAATCGGGATCGACGAGGGAGGGGAAGTCTAGCGGTCCGTGGGCAGGTCGGCGAATCGCTCATGGATGGCGCCATCCGGATGCGCTGGACTTGGTATGGGTGCAGTGCAAAATGCACGTCTCGTGAAGAAGATGTTAAGTTCGGCTGGCGACGCAGGGGAAATGCGTCAGCCACGGTAATTTTCGAGGAAATCCGCACACCACACCACACCAACTCGCCATTTGCGATTTGATGACCCTGGGAGGGGACAACATGGTCGTTGCAAAGCCGCAACACAGGGTGCTCGCACTCGCTGTATTCGCCGTATTGGGCAGCATGGCCCAAGCCCATGCGCAGGACGCCGCATCGCCACCGGCGACGGAGGAACCCACCACCCTCGCCACCATGACCGTGACCGCGCAGAAGCGTGAGGAAGCGATGCAGGATGTGCCGATCATGTTGACGGCGCTGCCCGAGCAATTGCTGCAGGACACCGGCGTACGCGACATCAAGGACCTGCAGTTGCTGGTGCCGGGCCTCCACGTCAGCTCCACCACCAATGAGGCGCAGACCACGGCGCGCATCCGCGGCGTCGGCACCAACGGCGACAATGCCGGCCTGGAATCGGCGGTGGGCGTGGTCATCGACGGCGTCTATCGTCCACGCACTGGTGTGGGTTTCGGTGACCTCGGACAGCTGGAACGCATCGAGGTGCTGAAGGGTCCGCAAGGCACGGTATTCGGCAAGAACACTTCCGCAGGCGTGATCAACGTCATGACCCGGCGTCCCAGCTACTCGCAGACCGTCGATGGTGAAATAACCGCCGGCAACTACGGTGCATTCGGGGTTTCCGGCGCCTACAACGACACGCTGGGCGAGCACGCGGCTTTCAGCATCTACGCGGCCAAACGCAAGCGCGACGGTTTCAATGACGTGAACACCGGCGAAGGCCCGCGTGCCCTGGGCGAGGACAACGACCAGAACTTCCATTCCGTGCGCGGCCAGTTGTTGTTCGAACCAACCGACAACCTGGACATCAATTTCATCGCCGATTACACCAGCCGCGAGGAAAATTGCTGCGTGGGCGTAACCACGGTGCGCGGTCCGACTGCGGCCATTGTCGATGCACTGGCGGGCGGGCAGGGCATTATCCCGATCGCTGACCCGGATCGACGCCTGGCCTATGCCAATCGCAGCACGGAACAGGACATCAAGGACAAGGGCGTTTCCGTCGAGGTCAACTGGATAACGCCGTGGCTCAACGGCGCTACCTTCACTTCCATCACCGCCGATCGCGACTGGAAATCCATCAACGGCCTGGACCTCGATTTTTCGGGCGCGGACGTGCTCTATCGGCGCCCGGAATACGACGACTCCTCCACCGCCTTCAAGAGTTTCAGCCAGGAGTTCCGCCTGACCGGTTCCACCGACCACATCGACTGGATGGTGGGGGCGTTCTATTCGAATGAGGACCTCGAGCGGCATGACATGTATGCCTTCGGTTCGGACTATGAGTCCTACATCTCGGCGGCTGCTTTGGGTGCGATTGCCAGGATAGTCGCGGCCGGCGTGGCCGACGGACGTTATCCGGCGGGGTCGGCAGTCAACACCGCCAATCCCTTTGGTTTCGTTTCCACCGTAACCGGCTTGCCGCAGGGCACCAACTATGTCGGCGACGGTGCAGACGACCTGTACGAGCAGAACGCCAAGTCGATGTCGTTGTTCACCAACAATACCTGGCACGCCACAGACGCCCTCGACGTCACCCTGGGCCTGCGTTACACGCGGGAAGAGAAGGAGCTGCGTTCGCAATACAACAACCCCGATGGAGGGATTGCCTGCGACACGGCCCAGCACAACCTGGGCGGTGCAGTGGGTGCGCTGCTTGGCCGTGGTGTTCCTGCGGCTGCGTTGTTTGACGTTGCACCGACCTTGCTGGGCCTGATGTGCGTGCCGTGGGCGAATTACGCCTTCGACGATCTGTCCACCGACCAGAAGCGCACGGAGAAGGAATGGTCGGGTACCTTGAAGGCGGCTTATCGCTGGAACGAGCACCTGATGACTTATGTCTCGGCTGCGCGTGGCTACAAGGGCGGCGGCTTCAACCTCGATCGCGTACAGGTACCCAGCGCAGGCGGCATCCTGGGTGGGCCACCATTGATCGTCACCGTGTCGGACACCTCGTTCCCGGGCGAATTCGTCGACAGCTACGAGCTGGGCGCCAAGACCACCTGGATGGACGGCAACCTGCTGCTCAACGCCACCGTGTTCCACCAGGAATTCACCGACTTCCAGCTCAACAGCTTCCTCGGCACCAGCTACGTGGTGCGTTCCATCCCGGAAGTGAAGTCGGTGGGCGTGGACGCCGATATCCTCTGGCAGACCAAGGTGAAAGGCCTGATGCTGCAAGGTGGCGTGACTTATGCGGACACCCGTTATGGCGACGACCTGCTGCCCGATGCCGACCTGTTCCTGTTGCCGGGCAGCCGCATCAGCTTCGCGCCGTACTGGTCCGGCACCGCTTCGGTGACCTATGAGTGGGACTTCGGCGCCAACCATGTCGGCCGTTTCAACATCGGCGCCAAGTACATGTCGGAACACAACACCGGCTCGGACCTGGATCCGCAGAAGATCCAGAGCGCCTATGCCCTGGTCAACGCCCGTTTCGGCATCGGTTCCAAGGACAAGCGCTGGATGCTGGAATTCTGGGGCCAGAACCTGACCGACAAGACCTATACCCAGGTCGGGTTCGACGCACCGCTGCAGACCGGTTCATGGAATGCCTTCCTGGGTGCGCCGCGCACCTACGGCATGACCCTGCGCCTGCACTACTGATCCACACGAAGTTGCAATGACCCCGGCCCGCCACGAAAGTGGCGGGCCGTTTCATTTGCGGACAATCGGTGCGGCAGACAAGCCGGCGTATTTCGGCTACAACGGCAGCGCTTCCCCCTGAGAGCACCTGATGTCCATTCCCAACGACAACGACCTGCGCGAGCTCGCCGAAACCCTGGGCACGCGCCTGCGCGATTCGCACCATCGCCTGGTCACCGCCGAAAGCTGCACCGGCGGCTGGATCGCCAAGGCCGTGACCGATATCGCCGGTTCGTCGGACTGGTTCGATTGCGGCATGGCTGCCTACAGTTACGAGGCCAAGCAGGCCCTGCTCGGGGTGCGCCCGGAAACCCTGGAGACCCATGGTGCGGTCAGCCGGGAAACGGTGATCGAAATGGTCTCCGGCGCGCTGGTCAATTCCGGGGCCAGCATCGCGGTGGCGGTGACCGGCATCGCCGGGCCCGGCGGCGGCAGCGAGGGCAAGCCGGTCGGCACGGTGTGGGTCGGCTGGAAGCGGAGAGGCGGTTATGCCCGGGCCGAAGTCTTCCATTTCGATGGCGATCGCGAGGCGGTGCGCCGGCAGACGGTGGCGGCGGCGCTGCGTGGGCTGGATGCGCTGGCGGGTTGAACTTCCCTGGGGCCTCGCCTTCGCCTGCATGCCGGTGCGTCGTCGAATCGGCCCCATCCGAAGCACGATGAAGCTTTTTTGCCTTCGTGTAAGGAAAATCACTCTTCCGGAATCCCTGGGAGCTCTTCCCGATAGCAAAAAAGCCATTCGGGAATAGGAAATTTCCTTTCCGTAATCCCGAAAAGCCATTCCGGAACAGCTTTTTTGCATTCGCGAAAGCAAAACAACCCTTCCGATGCACTAATTTGGTGCACAGAAAGGGTGGTTTTGTATTCCGATGATGAAAATATGATCATCGGAATGGCTTTCATGTATTCCGGGCCGTTGGAGCGCTTGCATCCCGGTATTGTTAGTAGTATTACTACTAACCATGAATCTGACCGACACCCAGCAAGCCATCCTCGCCATGATCGCCGAGCGCATCGGCTCCGATGGGGTCCCGCCCTCCCAGGCCGAGATCGCCAAGGCCTTCGGCTTCAGCGGGGTCCGTGCGGCCCAGTACCACATCGAGGCACTGGAGGCGGCCGGCGCGATCCGCCGGGTGGTGGGGCAGGCCCGTGGCATCCGCCTGGTCCATGACGACACCGACATTCCCGTACCCGAAGCACTGCTGCCGGACAACGCGTTGCAGCTTCCGGTGCTGGGCAGGGTGGCGGCGGGCCTGCCGATTGGCGCCGACATCCAGTCCGACGAGGTAGTCCTCCTGGACCGCACCTTCTTCGCCCCCGCTCCTGACTACCTGTTGAAAGTGCAGGGCGATTCGATGCGCGACGAAGGCATCTTCGATGGCGACCTGATCGGCGTGCATCGCACGCCCGAGGCGCGTTCGGGCCAGATCGTGGTGGCGCGCATCGACGACGAGATCACGGTCAAGCTGCTGAAGATCGGCAAGGACCGCATCCGCTTGCTGCCGCGCAACCCGGATTATTCGCCGATCGAGGTCATGCCCGACCAGGACTTCGCCATCGAAGGCCTGTATTGCGGACTGGTACGGCCGAACCGCTGACGCAGCTTCCACCCAACCATCCATTTGCAAAGAAGGGCTTTTTATCAAACAGGAAATTTCCGACACGTCATCGCGCCGTTGTCTGCTAGCCGCACCCCGTGTTGTAACGATAATTTCGATCACGGCCCATCGCGTCGCAATCGGTGCGACCCATGGCCGCTAAATTGCCCTCAACCCGACAAGCAACCAAGGACACCACCATGGATGAGAACAAGAAACGCGCACTTTCCGCCGCCCTGACCCAGATCGAGCGCCAGTTCGGCAAGGGCTCGGTAATGCGCATGGGCGACCAGATCATCGAGGCCGTCGAAGCCATTCCCACCGGCTCGCTGATGCTCGATATCGCCCTGGGGATCGGCGGCCTGCCCAAGGGTCGCGTGGTGGAAATCTACGGCCCTGAATCCTCCGGCAAGACCACCCTGGCCCTGCAGACCATCGCCCAGTGCCAGAAGCGTGGCGGTACCGCGGCTTTCATCGATGCCGAGCATGCGCTGGACCCGATCTATGCAGCCAAGCTGGGCGTCAACGTCGACGACCTGTTGCTCTCGCAGCCCGATACCGGCGAGCAGGCGCTGGAGATCTGCGACATGCTGGTCCGCTCCAACGCGGTGGACATGGTCGTCATCGACTCTGTCGCCGCCTTGACGCCGAAGGCCGAAATCGAGGGCGAAATGGGTGACCAGCTGCCCGGCCTGCAGGCCCGCCTGATGAGCCAGGCGCTGCGCAAGCTGACCGGCAACATCAAGCGCTCCAACTGCATGGTCTTGTTCATCAACCAGCTGCGGATGAAGATCGGCGCGATGATGCCCGGCCAGAGCCCGGAAGTGACCACGGGTGGCCATGCGCTGAAGTTCTACGCCTCCGTGCGCCTGGATATCCGCCGCATCGGTGCGATCAAGAAGGGCGATGAGATCATCGGCAACCAGACCAAGATCAAGGTGGTCAAGAACAAGCTGGCGCCGCCGTTCAAGCAGGTCATCACCGAGATCCTGTACGGCGAAGGCATCAGCCGCGAAGGTGAGTTGATCGACATGGGCGTGGAAGCCAAGCTGGTGGACAAGGCCGGTGCCTGGTACAGCTACGGCGATGAACGCATTGGCCAGGGCAAGGACAATTCGCGTCAGTACCTCAAGGACAATCCGGAGGTCGCGACCCGCCTGGAAGGCGAGCTGCGCGACAAATTCCAGCCGACCGAAGTGAAACCGGATGAGGTCGACGAGGACGCAGAAGTTTGATCGGGATTGGCGCAAGGAAGCGCCGCTTTTGATCGAGAGCGCATAGCGACATGCAGGAAGATGCCGATGGTTTTTCCGGTTCACGCAAGCGCAAGCGGCCGGAACTGACGCCGACCCAGCGCGCCTTGGCGCTGCTGGTGCGCAGGGAACATTCGCGCAAGGAGCTGGCTCGCAAGCTGGCCGATCGAGGCATAGAGCAGGAAGCGGCATCGGCAGCCATCGAAAGACTGACCGGTGATGGTTGGCAGAGTGATGCGCGTTTTGCCGAAATGCTGGTCAGGACCCGTGTGGCCCATGGGCAGGGCCCCATCCGCATCCGGGCCGAGCTGGGGACGCATGGGCTGGATAGCGACACGATCGAGGCCGCCATGTCGACTTTCGATGGAGACTGGCGCCAGGCCGCGCACGACGTGGCGCGCCGCCGGTTCGGCCTGGAACTGGCCTCGGCCGACATCGCCCAACGGCGAAAAGTGGCGGATTTTCTTTATCGGCGTGGATTCGATGGCGACACGGTCCGGGCGGCCATCCTGGGCGACCCTGAGGGCTGAAATCCTGAGGACTGAACTGCCCCGTCCTGTTAACCTTTGCGCATTGGGTTGTCTGTACCGGCACGCGTCCACAGCTAGTGGGTATTGCGGTACTCCAGACGTGCCCGCCCGCCACAGCCAGCCCGATGACTACTCCCAAGCTCAGCAGCAGCCAGATCCGCAGCGATTTCCTGGAATTCTTCCGTGGCAAGGGCCACACCATCGTCCCGTCGGCGCCGCTGGTGCCGGGCAACGATCCCACCCTGCTGTTCACCAACTCGGGGATGGTCCAGTTCAAGGACGTGTTCCTGGGGGCTGAGAAGCGCAGTTACGTGCGCGCAGCCGATGTGCAGCGCTGCCTGCGCGCCGGCGGCAAGCACAACGACCTGGACCAGGTCGGTTACACCGCGCGCCACCACACCTTCTTCGAGATGCTGGGCAACTGGTCGTTCGGCGATTATTTCAAGAAGGACGCCATTGCCTGGGCCTGGGAACTGCTGACCGAGGTCTGGAAGCTGCCCAAGGAGCGCCTGCTGGTCACGGTGTACCAGACGGACGACGAAGCCTACGAGCTGTGGAACAAGATGGTCGGCATTCCCGCCGAACGCATCGTCCGCATCGGCGACAACAAGGGTGCCCCGTACGCGTCGGATAATTTCTGGCAGATGGCCGACACCGGTCCGTGCGGCCCCTGCACTGAAATCTTCTACGACCACGGCGACCATATCGCCGGTGGCCCGCCGGGTTCGCCGGACGAGGATGGCGATCGTTTCATCGAGATCTGGAACCTGGTCTTCATGCAGTTCGATCGCCAGCCCGACGGCACGCTGGTGCCGTTGCCGGCCCCATGCGTGGACACCGGCATGGGCATGGAACGCCTTGCCGCGATCCTGCAGCACGTACACACCAATTATGAAATCGATCTTTTCCAGGCGCTGATCGGCAAGGCCTCCGAACTGACCGGCACCGCCGACCTGGAGAACAAGTCGCTGCGCGTGATCGCCGACCATATCCGCGCCTGTTCGTTCCTGATCGTCGATGGCGTGCTGCCTTCCAATGAAGGGCGTGGTTACGTGCTGCGCCGTATCATCCGCCGCGCATTGCGCCATGGCTGGATGTTGGGCGTGCGCCAACCGTTCTTCCACAAGATGGTGCCAACGTTGGTCGCGCTGATGGGCGAGGCTTACCCCGAGTTGCCGGCGGCCCAAGAGCTGGTCGGAAAGGCCTTGAAGGCCGAGGAAGAACGCTTCGCGGAGACCCTCGACTCCGGCATGCGCATCTTCGATGACCTGGCCGCGCGCGCGGATGGCGTCATCGCTGGCGCCGATGCGTTCCGCCTGTACGACACCTATGGTTTCCCCGTGGACCTGACTGCCGACATCGCGCGCGAACGTGGGCTGTCGGTCGACATGCAGGGCTTCGAGGCAGCCATGGAGCAGCAACGCGAAACCGCGCGTGCCGCAGGCAAGTTCTCCGCCGGTTCCGGATTGCCCGCGGAGCTGGTGGCGAAGTTGAAGCCGACCGGATTCCTGGGCTACGACAGCCTCGACGCCGGCGGGCTCGTGGTTGCGGCCTTGTTGAAGGAAGGACGCCCGGTCGATTCCGTCAGTGCGGGTGATGAGGCCGTGGTGATCCTGGACCGCACGCCTTTCTATGCGGAATCCGGTGGCCAGGTCGGCGATGTCGGCGTGCTCGCGGAACAGGGCGTCAAGTTCGAAGTCAGCGACACACTGAAATTCGCGGGTCAGTTCCACGGACATGTCGGCAAGGTGGCTGCAGGCAGCCTGAGGCTCGGCGACCATGTAGTCGCCTCGGTCGATGCGCCGCGCCGCGCCGCCATCATCCTCAATCACTCGGCCACGCATCTATTGCATGCTGCGTTGCGCGAGTTGCTGGGTACCCACGTGCAGCAGAAGGGTTCGCTGGTGGCGCCGGACAAGCTGCGTTTCGACTTCTCGCACTTCCAGCCGATGACGGCAGCGGAACTGGCCGAAATCGAACGCCGCGTCAACGCCGAGATCCGTTCCAACCATGCTGCCGAAGTGCATAACATGGGCATGCAGGAAGCGCTGGATTTCGGCGCCATGGCCTTGTTTGGCGAAAAATACGGGGAGAACGTCCGCGTATTGAAGATGGGTGGCTACTCCACCGAGCTCTGCGGCGGCACGCATGTGGGCCGCACCGGCGATATCGGCCTGTTCAAGATCGTCAGCGAAGGTGGCGTGTCTTCCGGCGTGCGGCGCATCGAAGCGGTGACCGGGCAGGGCGCGCTTGACCTTGTTTCCGGCGAGCAACAGCGCCTGCATGAAGCGGCCGCTTTACTGGGTGGCAATGCTGGTGAAGTGGTCGAGAAAGTCCGGCAACTGACCGAACGCCAGAAGAAGCTGGAGCGCGAGCTGGAAAGCCTCAAGGCCAAGGCCGCGTCGGGCGCCACTGCCGACCTGGCGGGCTCAGCGGTAGAGATTGAAGGCGTGCACGTACTGGCCGCACGCCTGGAAGGATTTGATGCGAAGGCATTGCGCGATGCGATGGATCGACTGAAGCAGCAATTGGGCGATGCGGTCATCGTCCTTGCGGGTGCGGCCGAGGGCAAGGCTTCCCTGGTGGCCGGCGTGAATGGCTCTGCAACGGGCAGGGTCAAGGCGGGGGAACTGCTTGCGCATATCGCCAGTCTCACCGGGGGCAAGGGCGGCGGCCGCCCGGATCTCGCCCAGGGTGGTGGTGAGGACGGGCCCGCCCTTGCCTCTGCGCTGCTTGGCGTGCCCACGTGGGTTTCAGGACGCCTGTTACTCCCGCGTTGATCAGTGAATCCGTGCTTGCGGGCCAATATGGCCGCCCGTTACCATGTTTCACGTTTATGAATGAATCTGGAAGCGTTTACGCCTCTGTTAAGGCGTAAATGGTCCGCCGGCTCTACTCTTGCCGGATTATGGAGACAAAGTAATGTTGATTTTGACTCGCCGCGTCGGCGAAACCCTGATGATCGGCGACTCGGTCACGGTGACTGTGCTCGGCGTCAAAGGTAACCAGGTCCGCATCGGGATCACTGCGCCGAAGGATGTCGCCGTGCATCGCGAAGAGATCTACCAGCGCATCCAGCGTGGCGAGGACGCCAACGCTCCCGCGCACCCCGCTGAAACGACTTCTTCCAGCTGACGATTTAGTTTGCCGCCGTGCCCGGCAGCCGCTATCCTAAGTGGCTGTCGCGCTTGGATGCGGCTCGCTTGAAGTTACCCGGAGAGTTGCCCGAGCGGCTGAAGGGGCTCCCCTGCTAAGGGAGTATAGGGTCAAAAGCCTTATCGAGGGTTCGAATCCCTCACTCTCCGCCAAGCGCTGGAATACCCTGATTTCCAAGGTTTTCCAGTGTTTTTGACAAGCGATCGCCTTCTGCAAGACAGACGAAAGGATTGACGGGCGTAAGCCGACTCAGGCAGAATTCCGTTTCTTATGCGCCCGTAGCTCAGTTGGATAGAGTACCTGGCTACGAACCAGGCGGTCGGGAGTTCGAATCTCTCCGGGCGCACCAACATACGATGCAAATGAAAGCCGGTGAGCTGATGCTCACCGGCTTTTTCATTGACGCTTGACTATGGCCTGCCGAAGCAGGCAAGTCCGTTGTGTTGAACAATGGACGCGTTGGCACAGCACCGAATGAATCTTATGGGCGTCCCTGATATCAACCAGGCTTTTGCCCGGGCGCTGCCGTCGCCAGACTGGTGTTCACAATCCTTGGTGGTCGTATTGGTGGACGTCCGCGACTGGAAGTCGTACTTGCCCGACGCATTGATGTTTCTCGACGCTGCAGAGAACCTGCGCATGCGGCGCAAACGCCACCAGGGCGACCGTGAAGTCCTGGCCTTGGCCTATGCGCTGCACCGCCTGCTGTTGGGGCATGCCCTCGGCATTGAGCCAGCGACCGTGCCGTTGTGGCGCGACGCGGCTGGCTGCCCGCGGGTCGGCGACAACCTCGTACATACAAGCCTGAGCCATGCCGGTGACTGGATAGCGCTGGCAGTGAGCAGGGCCGGTCCGGTGGGCGTGGATATAGAGCCTCTTTCCCGCATGGACCAGCTCCCCGAAATGGCGGGTGTCATCTGCGACTCCTCGGAGCTTGCGGAACTTGAAACCCATGCCGTCGATCAGCGCGGCAGCGCGCTGCTGGCCTTGTGGGTGCGCAAGGAGGCGCTGTTGAAGGCGGCTGGCACCGGGCTGTCGGTGGAAATGAACGGTTTTGCCGCGCCTGAAGGTCCGATCGGGCCAATGC
>JBOHXX010000055.1:0-13178 GCA_050737675.1 Pseudoxanthomonas sp. | reverse complement strand
GACCAGCGCACCATAGGAATAGCCGACGAAGGCATGCAGCTTCTGGATGTGCAGCGCGTCCAGCAGCTGGACGATGGCGTCGGCCTGGTCGGCGGTTTCCAGCGGCACATCGAGCTTGCCATCCGCACCGAGGTAATCGATGGCGAGCAGGCGGACACTTGCGGGATCCAGCGCGCGTCCGCTTTGCGCCAGCGCGTTGGCCCAGCCGTTTTCGGGAAAGGTTTCGCTGGCCACGACGTGCCGGTGCGCGGAAATGCCACCGGCCACCAGCACGACCGGCAAGCCCGCTTCGCCGATCAATTCGTAGCGCAAGGTGACCTGGCGAATGCCGGCATGGCGCAGCTCCAGGCGCAGGCTGATCTCGCCGCGCAGTTCGCGCGATGAGTCGACGCAAGGCTCGTAGGTCGACGGCGGCTGGACAAAGGGAACGGCGTGCAAGGCGGTGTTGACGAAGCTCATGGCGATATCCAGTAGAGGAACTTGGACTACGGCCATCGAGCTTCGCGGAGCTCGGCGTTCGCCCTGCACGAGGCAAGGGACGAACCATCTTCCGGTAGACGCAGAGGTCTCCGCAGGATTTGGCACCTGGGCGTCGCTTTCGCGCCGCCTGGCTGCCCCGGCTTCAAAGGGCCTGTCCCTCTGCCGGTCTCGATGGTGGAGCGAGCTTGCCAGCCTCTTTCCGGCATGTCAATCGCTTTATTCGGATAAAGCGATGGATTTGTCTGCCTGCGGGCTTCAGCGAGCTCGCAAGTAGTCTTGGCCTTAACGCATAATTATCAAATGAGACCCCATTCGATAATCGCCGGCCTGTCCCTGGCCCTGCTTGCCGCCTGCTCCACGCTGCCACCACCACGCAATTCCACGCCGCAGGCCCCCAAGGCCACGGCTGCCGTCGACGCGGTGATCCCCGAAGCCTGGGTCTCGACTTCGAATCCGGCCGATGAGCTGGACTCGCTGGCGGTCTGGCCCGGCGAAGACGGACAGACCTGGCTGATCGCCACCGCGAAGTCCAGCCACAGCCTGGTCGTGTACGACGCCGAAACCGGCGAACGCCTGCGCAGCGTCGGTGGTCCCGGCACGGGTCCGCTGCAGTTCGGCCGCCCCAACGGCATCGCGGTGTTCGGCGACCTGCTGTTCGTGGCCGAACGCGACAACCATCGCGTGCAGGTACTGCAACTTCCGGGGTTCACCTCGCTGGGCATGGTTGGCGAGGAAGTGCTGAAGGTCCCTTATGGCCTGTGGCTGCGCGAGACCGGGCCGGACGAACTGGAAATGTTCGTCACCGACAGCTTCATGACCGATTTCAGGACCCGTGAGCTGCCGCCGATGGCCGAACTGGACCAACGGGTGAAGCGCTTCGAAATACATGTCGATGGCGCCGGCAGGCTGCAGTCGCGTTACCTGGGCGCCTTCGGCGACACCACCGAGGCGGGCGCGCTGCGCATGGTCGAATCGATTGCCGGCGAT
The DNA here is from genome assembly GCA_050737675.1 of Pseudoxanthomonas sp. GTDB lineage: Bacteria > Pseudomonadota > Gammaproteobacteria > Xanthomonadales > Xanthomonadaceae > Pseudoxanthomonas_A. The sequence goes on along the minus strand of JBOHXX010000055.1, from coordinate 11,711 downwards.
GCGGTCAACGACCGCCTGTTGATCGCCGACGAAGACCGGCGCGTGGGTTCCACCTTGCGCGAATACAACCTGGAAGGCATGTACCGCGCCCACAGCCTGCCGTTGTTCGACGCCGATGCCGAGGGCGTGGCCCTGTGGGCTTGCGACGCGGGAGAAGGCTACTGGATCGGCGTGGACCAGCTGCAACCGACCGTATTCCGCCTCTTCGATCGCACCACGCTTGAGCCGATCAAGACCTTCTCCGGCAAGGTGGTCGCCAATACCGATGGCCAGGTGCTGTACGCCGTGGGCACGCCGCGCTTCCCGGCAGGCGCGCTGTACACGCTGCATGACGACAAGGCGGTCGCTGCCTTCGACCTGCGCGACATCGTGCGCACCCTGGGCTTGTCGGACCGCTGCATGTAATGAAGGCGCGATCGGTCGCCGTGGCTTTGCTGGCGGGCGTGGCCACGCTGGCAGGCATGGCCGATGCCGATGCCGCGCGGCTGTACCGGTGGAAGGATCGCTATGGCGTGACCCAGTACGGCGACCAGCCGCCGGCACAGGACGAACTTCCGGCCAGCGATGTCAACGTCATCCGCTTCCGCAACCCGCCCGGTGCGCTGGTGCGGCTGCGGCTGGAGAACAAGGGCGGGCGCTACCAGGCCTGGGCCGACAACCTGCTGCATGGGCCGGTCGAGGTGATGTTGCGCTTCAAGCGCAATCGCAATGTCTACGGCAGTCCTGCCCTGCCCGCCGAAGCCACGGTTCCTGCACGCAGCAGCGTGCTGGTGGCCACGGTCACCGTCACCGATCCGATCCGTGGCGGCGACTTCGAGTTGCTGCTCGACGGGTTGCCCGGCGATCCAGCCGCACGACCAGCCGCCTATGAATACCGCCTGCCTTTCGACTATGCCCGCGTGCGCGTGGACCAGGGGCCGGGCGGGAGCTTCAGCCACAACGATCCGCAGAACCGCTACGCGGTCGATTTCGCCCTGGCCGAAGGCACGCCGATAGTCGCGGTGCGCGAGGGTGTGGTGATGCAGGTGGAATCGGATTTCGACAAGGCCGGCCTCAACCGCGAGAAATACGGCGGCCGCGCCAACTTCATCCGCCTCCTGCACGACGACGGCAGCATGGCCGTGTACGCGCACCTGAAGCCGGAAGGCGTGCAGGTGCGCACCGGCCAGCGCGTACGCCAGGGTGAACGTATCGGCCTGTCCGGCAACACCGGCTTCAGCACCGCGCCGCACCTGCACTTCGTGCTCCAGGTCAATCGCGGCATGCGCCTGGAATCGATCCCGTTCCGCATGTTCGGGCCGCTGGGCGAGCTGAAGTTCCCCAGCAGCCGCTAGGCTGGCAGCCGGCCGCTTGGCCGCAGAGGCTATAATTCGGCCCTTCCTGCACCCTGAGAACGCGCCCGCGCGGGCGCCATCGCCATGTCCGCTGTCCTTATGTCAGATGTAGCTACCGAAGCCGCGCGCCGCCGCACCTTCGCCATCATTTCCCACCCCGACGCCGGCAAGACCACGCTGACCGAGAAGCTGCTGCTGTTCGGCGGCGCGATCCAGATGGCCGGTTCGGTCAAATCGCGCAAGACCACCCGCCACGCCACCTCCGACTGGATGGCGCTGGAGAAGGAACGCGGCATCTCGGTGACTTCCTCGGTGATGCAGTTCCCGTACGAAGGCCGCATGGTCAACCTGCTGGATACGCCAGGCCACGCCGACTTCGGCGAGGACACTTATCGGGTGCTGACTGCGGTCGACTCGGCGCTGATGGTGATCGACGTGGCCAAGGGCGTGGAGGAACGCACCATCAAGCTGATGGAAGTGTGCCGCCTGCGCGACACCCCGATCATGACCTTCATCAACAAGCTCGACCGCGAGGGCCGCGACCCGATCGAGCTGCTGGACGAAGTGGAAAGCGTGCTCGGCATCCAGTGCGCGCCGGTGACCTGGCCGATCGGCATGGGTTCGCGCCTGAAGGGCGTCGTGCACCTGGTCAGCGGCGAAGTGCACCTGTACGAACAGGGCCGCAATTTCACCCGCCAGGATTCCACCATCTTCGCCTCGCTGGACGACCCGCAACTGGTGCAGCGCCTCGGCGAGAACCTGCTGGCGGGACTGCGCGACGAACTGGAGCTGGTCCAGGGCGCCTCGCATGCGTTCGACCTCGACGCCTACCGCGCCGGCAAGCAGACCCCGGTGTTCTTCGGCTCGGCGGTCAACAACTTCGGCGTGCAGCCGCTGCTGGATTTCTTCGTCGAGCACGCGCCGCCGCCGCAACCGCACGCCACCACCACGCGCGAAGTGAGCCCCATCGAGAACAAGCTGAGCGGCTTCGTCTTCAAGATCCAGGCCAACATGGATCCGATGCACCGCGACCGCGTGGCCTTCATGCGCGTGTGCTCGGGCCGCTTCAGCGCCGGCATGAAAAGTTTCCACGTGCGCACCGGCAAGGAAATGAAACTGGCCAACGCGTTGACCTTCATGGCCAGCGACCGCGAGATCGCGGTCGAGGCGTGGCCGGGCGACGTGATCGGCATCCACAACCACGGCACCATTTCCATCGGCGACACCTTCACCGAAGGCGAGGCGATCAGCTTCACCGGCATCCCCAACTTCGCTCCGGAACTGTTCCGTCGCGCCCGCCTGCGCGATCCGCTCAAGCTCAAGCAGCTGCAGAAAGGCCTGGCCCAGTTGAGCGAGGAAGGCGCCACCCAGTTCTTCCGCCCGTTGATGAGCAACGACCTGATCCTGGGCGCGGTCGGGACGCTGCAGTTCGACGTGGTCGCCTACCGGCTGAAGGACGAATACAGCGTGGATTCCAGCTTCGAGCCGATCGGCGTGGTCACTGCGCGCTGGATCCGCTGCGACGATGCGAAGAAGCTGGAAGAATTCCGCGACAAGAACGCGATGAACCTGGCGCTGGATGCGGCCGGCCACCTGGTCTACCTGGCACCGACCCGGGTCAACCTGCAACTGGCGCAGGAACGCGCGCCCGGCGTGCAGTTCCTGGCGACCCGCGAGCATGCACACAGCGTGGGCCTGGACTGAAGCCTTGACCGCAGCAGCACAAGACGGATTTAAGCCGATCCTGCAGCGGCTATTGCGCTCGCCGTTGCTGCGCATGATCTACTTCGTGTTGATGCTATCGCTGTTCACGCTGATGGCTCGGTGGCTGGCGAAAACAGCAGCCATCCCCGCCAATAGTCTCAGGACCATGAGCGCCAACCTCGCGTCCACGGTATTGACCGTATTGCCGTTCCTGTTGGCGTACTGGTTGCTGGCCAAAGCGATCGAACGGCGTCCGCTGAGCGAGCTGGACTGGCGGAAATCGCCACAGCTGCTCTGGGGCCTGCTGGCCGCGCTGCTGCTGTTCGCCCTGGTGACCGCCGAGTTATGGGCAGCCAACGCCTACTCGATCAGTGGATGGGGCGACGCGCCGTTGTGGACCCTGTTCCTGCTGACCGCGGTCGTGCCGGGCATCACCGAGGAAATCATAAGTCGCGGCATCCTGTTCCGGCTCACCGAGGAAGGCTTGGGCACCTGGATCGCATTGCTGGTATCGGCGCTGTTCTTCGGTTTCGCCCACATCTCCAACCCCGGCGCCACTGCCTGGAGTTCACTGGCGATCTCGATCGAGGCCGGACTGCTGTTCGGCCTGCTGTTCCACGTCACCCGTTCGCTTTGGTGGTGCATCGGCCTGCATGCGGGCTGGAACTTCATCCAGGGCGCGGTGTTCGGCATCCCGGTATCGGGCATCCAGGTGGATGGATTGCTCGAATCGCGATTGCAGGGCCCCGACTGGCTGGATGGCGGCACTTTCGGCGCCGAGGCTTCGGTATTGACCGTCCTTACCTGCGGCGCAGCCAGTCTGTGGTTGCTCCAGCGGATGTTGCGCGCCCGCAGCGTAGTGGCGCCGTTCTGGAAGCGCGAACAGCGTACGGATGCAGGAATTGCTGCGTTGCGGTAGCTTGCACCCATGAGTGCTGATTCGACGTCCCCCGTGAAAAAAGAAATCGATATCCGCGACGAGATCGCCAGTGCGCTTACCCATGGCCTGGGAGCGATCGCTGCGTTGGCGGGTGGCGCCGTGCTCATCACCCTGGCCGCGCTTTATGGTGATGGCTGGCAACTGGGCGCTTCCATCGTCTTCGGCGTCAGCCTGCTGTTGCTGTATGTGGCGTCCACGCTCTATCACGCGATCCAGCATCCCGTCGCCAAGGGACGCCTGAAGGTGTTCGACCACTGCGCGATCTATGTGCTGATCGCCGGTACCTACACGCCGTTCACCCTGATCGGCCTGCGTGGACCGTGGGGCTGGGGCCTGTTCATCGCGATCTGGGCGCTGGCGCTGGCGGGCGTGGTGTTCAAGCTGTTCTACACCGGCCGCTTCAAGCTGCTGTCCACCGCCATCTACATCGCGATGGGCTGGCTGGTGCTGGTGGCGATCAAGCCGATGCTGAATTCACTGGATGCCTGGACCCTGGGCTGGCTGCTGGCCGGGGGCCTGTCCTACACCTTGGGCACGTATTTCTACCATCGCGAATCGATCCGCTATTCGCACGCGATCTGGCACCTGTTCGTGATCGGCGGCAGCGTGTGCCATTTCATCGCGGTAACCGCGCAGGTGTTGCTGCCGAGGATGCACTGATCACTACGGCCAGCGCGGTACGCCACAGGCTCGCGGATTGCGGGCTACCGCCCGGTCAGCTTGCGATATACCTCTGTAGCTGATCGAGCTGTATTTTCTGGTCTTCGATCACCGCCTTGACCAGGTCACCGATGGAGATCACCCCGATCACTTCATCGCCCTCGACCACCGGCAGGTGGCGGATGCGATGCTCGGTCACCATCTGCATGCAGCGCTCCACGGTTTCGTTGGGCCCCACGGTGATCACATCGGCAGTCATGATTTCGCGTACCGCGGTGTCGGATGAAGAGCGGCCATGCAGCACCACCTTGCGCGCGTAATCGCGCTCGGACACGATGCCGGCCAGGCGCGCGCCGTCCATCACCAGCACCGCGCCGATCCCCTTTTGCGCCATCAGCCGGATGGCGTCGATCACCGAATCGCCGGGGGCGACCGCATGGACTTCAGGGGTCTTGCTCCCCAACAGCTGGCGTAGCGAATGCATCGACTTCTCCTTTCGCATCGGGTTGCTGCAGCGAGGATACTCCTCCCACGCCGGGTTGCCAGACGTCCACCAGGTACAGCGGCCGCTGCTTGGATTCGTCGTACAGGCGACCGAGGTATTCGCCGATCAGGCCAAGCGCGATCAACTGGATCCCACCGAGGAACAGGATGACCGCCATCATCGTCGGCCAACCCGCGACGCGGTCGCCGTACAGCGCGGCCTTGAGCACGATCCAGATCGCGAACACGAAGGCGAAGGCCGCGGTCGCCAACCCCAGGTAGGTCGCCACGCGCAAGGGCGCCGTCGAGAAACTGGTGATGCCTTCGAGGGCGAAGTTCCACAACTTCCACAACCCGAACTTGCTGCTACCGGCCAGGCGCGCTTCGCGCCGATAGGGAATCGCGACCTGCTTGAAACCCACCCAGCCGAACAGGCCCTTCATGAAGCGGTGGCGTTCGCGCAATTGCCCCAGTGCCTGCAGCGCACGCGGCGAAAGCAGGCGGAAGTCGCCGGTGTCGGCGGGAATGGGAGTCTTGGACAAGCGACGGATCACCCGATAGAAACCGGCCGCAGTGGCTCGCTTCAACCAGTTTTCTCCTTCACGCTGAATGCGCGTGCCATGCACGTCGTCATAGCCTTCGCGCCACTTGGCCACGAATTGCGGGATCAGTTCCGGCGGATCCTGGCCATCGGCATCCAGGATCAGCACCGCGCCGCTTTCCACCTGGTCCAGGCCTGCGGTCAACGCGAGTTCCTTGCCGAAATTCCGCGACAGCCGCAACAGGGAAACGCGCGAATCCTGGCGTGCCAGGCGCTGCATCACTTCCCACGTGCCGTCGGTACTGCCGTCGTCGACATACAGCATGCGTCCGTCGACCTCGTCCAGACGGCTCAACACCGCGGCGATACGCGGATGCAGCGCGGGCAGCGACTCGGACTCGTTGCGCGCGGCTACGACTATGGTCAGGCGTTGCGGAATCCCGGTCATGTTCAATCCAGCGTCTGCAGGTAAGCAGGGCCGCCGATCTGGCGGACCTGGCGTTGTATCCAGTTGGCCCGGCGCTGCACGAACGGGCCGGGCCGGGCCACGCTGTAATGCCGTGGCGCGGGAAGCACCGCGGCCAGGCGCGCGCTTTCCGGCAGCGACAGGCGGTTTGCGTCCTTGCCCCAGTAACTGCGCGCGGCAGCTTGCGCACCGTAGATGCCGTCGCCGAATTCGGCGATGTTGGCGTAGACCTCCAGGATCCGCGCCTTCGGCCACATCGCCTCGATCAGCAATGTGTACCAGGCCTCGACGCCCTTGCGAACCCAACTGCGGCCTTGCCACAGGAACAGGTTCTTGGCTACCTGCTGGCTGACCGTGCTGGCCCCGCGCACCTTGCGGCCCTTGGCGTTGTTGGCACGGGCCTTCTCGATGGCCTTGAAATCGAAACCGCTGTGGGTAGCGAAGTTCTGGTCTTCCGCAGCCACCATCGCCACCGGCAGGTTGGCGGAAATGCCTTGCATGTCGCGCCAGTCGTAGGCCACGCGGAAAGACCAGTCGCCGGAACCCCAAGCTTCCAGTTGCCGCGCAACCATGAAGGCCGAGAATGGCGGGTCGACGAAGCGCAGCACTGCCACCTGGACCACACTGGCCGCGGCGAACAGCAATGGCAATGCCAGCAACCAGCGCAGCCAGCGACGCTTCCTGGGTGACCGGCCAAGCGGTGCTGTGTCGATGGCATTCCTCCGGAAGACGCGTCTGCAACAGGCTAAATGTTAACCTTTCGCCCTGACCCACGCGCGCCCGATGTCCACCTGCAATGACCACTTCCGCAAGTTCGATCGCAAGCCTGATGGCGGACGCCGCCGAATCGATGCGGCGCGGGCAGAGCACCGCCGCGGTGTCCCACTGGCAGCACGTACTCAAGCTCGATCCGGAACACGCAGCCGCTCTCAATTACCTGGGCGCACATGCGTTGGCACAAGGCGATCACGCTACCGCCCGCGAATACCTGCAACACGCCGCCAGCGCCGACCCCGGACTTGCGATCGCGCAAGCGAACCTGTCGCGCTTGCATAGCCAGGAAGGCAATGCCGCGGCCGCGCTTGAAGCCATCACCCGGGCGATCAACGCCGAGCCGACCGCATGGGGCGCGCATTTCGAGAAGGCCCGTCTGCTGGAAGCCGCCGGCCACCAGCGCGAGGCAGGCGCGTCCTGGGGCAACGGCCTGCAATACATGCCGGAGGGCGCTAGGACTTCCCCGCAACTACAGCATGTGGTGCAGCAGGCCATGGCTGCGGTTTCCGCAAACCAGGAGCAGCTCACGTTGTTCCTGGGCGAGCGTCTGCATGGATTGCGTGAAGGCCGCGGGCACCGCGAACTGGAGCGCTTCAACCATTCGTTGGACATCCTCAGCGGGCGCAGGAGTTTCGTCACCGCACGTCCGCTGATGCTGCCCATCCCACGACTGCCGGCCATTCCCTTCTTCCACCGTGAGGATTTCGAGTGGGTTCCGCAGGTGGAGGCCGCTTTCCCCGCGGTGCTGGAAGAACTGCATGGCTTGCTGGCTTCCAACCAGGGTTTCGAACCCTACATCCAGACCGCCGCCGGGCAGCCCAAGGGGCAGTTCGAGGCGCTGGACCAGAAGCTGGACTGGGGCGCGTATTTCCTCTGGAAGAATGGCCAGCGCATCGACGCGCATGCCGATCGTTGTCCACGTACCGAAGCCGCGATCGCCCTGGCGCCGCAGATCTCGGTGCCCCGGCGCGCACCGGTGATCTTTTTTTCCGCGCTCAAGCCCGGCACTCACATCCCGCCCCACAATGGCGCCACCAACGCGCGACTCACCGTGCACCTGCCGCTGATCATCCCGCCGGACTGCGGGCTGCGCGTGGGTGAGGAAACCCATGTCTGGGAGCCGGGCAAACTGGTCCTGTTCGACGACACCATCCGCCACGAAGCCTGGAACCGCAGCAAGCAGCTGCGCGTAGTCCTGATTTTCGACGTATGGCATCCCATGCTCACCCCGTTGGAACGAGAGATGGTCGCCCGCACCATAGAAGGCATGATGGCTTTCTACGGCGAAAACGCCGACCTGGGGGAACTGTGAGGAACGCGCGTGAGTAATCCAGACGACACCCAAACCCGCTTCCTGTTGCCCAGGGCCGGTGTACGCGGGGTCTGCGTGCGCCTGCAGGACACCTGGCGGGACATCCTGTCGCACACGGAATACCCGGACGTCGCCCGCGGGCTGCTGGGCCAATCCTGCGCCGCCGCCGCGTTGTTCACCGGGCACGCAAAAGTGAACGGCCGCCTTTCGCTGCAATTGCGCACCCGCCATGCCGCCATGCGCACCCTGTTCGCCGAATGCACCGCCCAGGACACGCTGCGCGGCATCGCCCAGGTCACGGAAGGCATGGATGCCCCGGGCGACCTGCTCCAGCTCGGCGACGATGCCCTGCTGGCGATCACCATCGAGAACCCAGGCCTGGATCCACGCGAGCCGCAGCGTTACCAGAGCCTGGTCCCGCTACAGGCAGAGACGCTGTCCGCAGCCTTCGAAAGCTATTTCCATCAATCCGAGCAGTTGCCAACCCGCCTGCTGCTGGCCGCCGACGGCGATCGCGCCGCCGGGCTGATGCTGCAGAAGTTGCCTGGCGACGAAGGTGACCACGATGGCTGGAACCGTGTCGGCGCCCTGTTCGACACGCTGAAGGCCGGCGAGCTGCTGGCCATACCCACCGGCGAGCTGCTGCACCGGCTCTTCCATGAAGAGGATCCGGAAATCCTGTCCGAGCGCCCATTGCGCTTTGCCTGTTCATGTTCGCGTGAACGGGTTGGATCGATGCTTCACTCACTGGGCATAACCGAGGCCCGGGCCGCCCTGGCCGATGGTCAGGCCGAGATCCGTTGCGAGTTCTGTGGGCAACGCTATCTGTTCAGCACCGCCGGGATCGAGGAACTCTTAGCTTCACCGCCGGTCGGAATGCAAGCGCCAGAACGGCTCCAGTAGCTTTTCGGGAAGCCGGGGACTTGTTAAAGAAACATAAACCGAATAGCATCGATTCCCCTCCTCAGGGGAACTCCGCAGCGGAGTCGGGAGACTAAAGCGGGCCATGAAACTGCGTCCATTGCACCTGCCGTTTGTCCTGTTGCTCGCCTTCGGCGTAGCGGCGGGCGCGCATGCGCAATCCAAGCCGCAGGTCTCCAGGCGCGACCCTACCGTACTCCCGGTCTGGAACAACACCAGCGGTAAAGTGGAAGCGGTATTGCTGCTGGAACCCACGGGTGAAGCTTCTGCCGGCGCGCGCTGGAAGCTTGGCAATAACACCTTGGGTGCAGCCTTCGGACTGGAAGCCGGTGACTCGCTGGGCTTGGTCTGCAATCGCCAGAACGGGATCACCAACAGCATCGTCGGCCTGATTAGCAATTGCGCCGTGGCCGAACTCACCGATGACGGTGATGGCAGCAGCCAGCACATCAGCGCCGGCGCCACCCTCAGCCGCCCCGGCGGCAAGTTGGGATTGTCGGCAGGCACTGGCCGCGACACCCTCCCCGCCTGGCTGTCTTCCAATGCCGGCGCCCGGGTCGAGCAGAACGACCTGGCCGTATTCGGCCAGAAGAACATCGGCCGCGATGGTTTCGTCCGCATCGGCGGCGCCGTTGCCCGCGCACGCCTGGTTCCGATCGCCGACGTGCCAGCCATGGCCGATCGCTGGAACAGCAAAAGCCTCAGCGTGGGCGGCGGCTTCGGCGCCTTCAGCGCAAACATCGTCGGCCGCGTGGTCGATGTCCCGGGCCAACCCGGGAAATGGGAAGGACTGGGCCTGGGCCTGACCTGGCGCACGCCTTGGAGCGGCCAGTTGACCGTCGGTGCCGAGAACGTGGTCACCCGCGGCAAGAATCCCTTCTCGCCCAGCAATGAAAGCGGCGACGAAGGCACCGTGCCCTACGTCCGTTACGAGCAGGATCTCTGATCCAGGCTCGTGCCGCACTTCCGTTGCGGCGCAATGTAACTTCCTCTGCCCGGATGCGAGCAGCGCGGTGACCAATCTTCCTTTTCGCTTCGCCACCGCCGCCATTGCGTATCGTGCCTTGGCGACTGTTGTTCCCCTGACATGACTCCTCCCACGCGTGGCAATGCGGCTTGCGGCCGGTGATGGAGAAAGAACTCCGGGAAATCGCATCCTTGCTGCAAAAGCATGCGTTCTCGCATGCTGAAGAACGCCTGCGGAAACTGCTTGCCGAATTTCCGAAGCATGCGCATATCCATCGCATGCGAGCCCTGCTGGCCTCGGCCCGGGGCCGAAACGCCGAGGCACTGGAGCACATGAGCTGCGCCTCCTCGCTGGCACCGGACTCGGCCGAGTTCCATTTCCAGCTTGGCAGCCTGCTTGCGCATGCCGGGCGTTACGACGAAGCCCTGGGACATTTCACCGTCGCCACCGAGCTGCTGCCGGGCTTCGCCGAAGCCTGGCATTTCCAGGGCATCAGCCTGATGCGCATGCAGCGCGACCGGGACGCCTTGCCAGCCTTGCGCCGCGCCCGTGAACTGGCGCCAGATAACGTCAAGATCCTGGAAGGCCTCGCAGACCTCGAATTCCGCTTTGGCTATCCGGCCGATGCCCTGCCCCTGTGGCAGCAATTGCAGGCATTGCGCCCTGGCGACATGCATGTCGTGCTGCGGGTAGGCGAAACCCTCAGTCGCCTCGGCCTCCTCGACCGGGCCATTGCCAGCTACCAGGCAGCGCTTGGGCAATCCCCCGATTCCAGCGAGCTGTGGATGGCCCTGGCCCAGGCCCAGGAAGACCATGGTGATCGTGAGTCCGCCCGCCGGGCTTTCGAACGCGCACTGGCCTTGCGCCCGGGTTGGGCATTTCCCCTGGGCGGCCTGCTGGGCCTGCAACGCGGACAGGCACCGCAGGCCCTGATCGACTCTGCGACCTCACTCCTGGCCTCGACTTCGTTGTCCGATCACGATCGATCGCTGGTGGGATACGAACTGGGCAAGGCCCTGGACGCGAAGGGCGAATACGCCGCTGCCATGTCCACCTGGGCCGCTGCCAATGCCGCCAGGCAGCGCATGACTGGTGCCTACGACCCTGCGGAACTGCAACACAAGGTCGAACGAATCATTGCCTTCGATCAATCCTCGCTGCTTGCCCGGTCCATGGACGTGGGCAGCCGGGATCCGCGCCCGGTCTTCATCGTGGGCATGCCGCGCAGCGGCACCACCTTGACCGAACAGATCATCGCCGCGCACCCGCTCGCATTCGGTTGCGGGGAGCTTCCCGACATGGCCCTCATCGCAAGGGAGCTGCAATGGCCGCAGGATGCTTCCAGGGCAGACAACCGGATGCTTGAGCAAGCCATTACCCGCTACATGGATGCCGCTACGCGGCATTCTCCAGCCGGGGCGATCCGGTTGATCGACAAGGCTCCGCTCAATTTCTTCCACCTGGACCTGATCGCCTTGCTGTTCCCGCGCGCGCGGGTGATCTGGTGCCGCCGGGATCCGCGCGACATCGCGATCTCGATCTATGGCGAGAACTTCGCGTTGAGCGAAAAGTACGCCAGTGATTTCCCAGGGATAGCGCATTACATCGA
>JBOHXX010000054.1:0-13296 GCA_050737675.1 Pseudoxanthomonas sp. | reverse complement strand
CACCAGTACCGGGCCGATGGCGAAGTTGGCTGCCGTGGCGCCCAGTCCGATCACAAATTCCCTGCGATCCATGCGACTCCCCCTGCGCAATGTCGACTCCTGTCGAACGGAGTCCGGCGCTCAGCCCGGCCAGCGTTGCCATGCGGTCGAAGGCATATCCGCCCTCCGTGTAGCCCCTCCAAAGGGGGCTTTTCTTTTTTTGGCGATCGGACGCTTTCCTGACTTTCGGCACGCTCACCGTTAAGTGGTCGGGCCTAGCGTTGCGCGCGCAAGCCACCGCATCCGCGGGCGCACGGAGCCGACATCATGCCCAGACTCGACCGCCGCCAGTTCCTGAAACTCGCCGCTGCGCTGGGTGCGACCCTGGCCTGGGGCTGCGCGCATGCGCGCCCTTCATCGAGCGGATGGCGCGAGCGTCGCGACCTGTATCCGCAGGGGGTCGCGTCGGGCGATCCCGACGACAACAGTGTCCTGCTGTGGACGCGACGGCCCCATGCGGATGGTCGCAAGGAAGCCATCTTGCTGGTCGAAGTAGCGGCCGATCCGGCGTTCACGCGCGTGATCGCGACTGCGACGACGCAGGTGCTGGCCCAATCCGACTGGACCTGCCGCGTGCTCGTGGGCGACCTGGATCCTGCGAGCGAATACTGGTATCGCTTCGTCGACGAGGAGGGCAATGGCAGCCGCATCGGCCGCACGCTCACCGCGCCCAGCCCCGACGATAACCGCCCGACGAAGTTCGCCTTCGTCAGCTGCCAATGCCTCCCCGAAGGCTATGGCAACGGCTATCGGCGGATGATCTACGAGGACGAAAAAGCACAACCCGAGGAGCGCCTCGGCTTCGTGCTGCACCTGGGCGACTTCATTTACGAAGTGGTGCAGTACCCCGACCAGGTCAAGAACGGCCGCTACGACCGCCAGCTCACCTTCCCGATCAAGTACCCGAAGGGCAAGACCGTCGCCAGGAACCGCTTCTGGGTGCCGGACTCGCTGGAGGATTACCGCGTCGCCTACAAGGCTTACCTGCAGGATCCGGACCTGCAGGATGCGCGCGCGCGTTGGCCCTTCGTGTGCATCTGGGACAACCACGAAATCTCCTGGAACGGTTGGCAGTCCATCCAGGAATTCGCCGGCACCGACGGCTGGGTGGCTGGGCAGAGGCTCAAGGTCGCGGGCAACCAGGCCTGGTTCGAATACCAGCCGGCGCGGGTGTTGCCGCCGGGCTCCAGGCTCGACACCTTCAACGCGCCGAAGGTCCAGGACGTGCCGCTGAAGGTCACTGACTTCGACGACACCGGCCTGGGCACCGAGCCCAACAACCTCGCCGCCATCAACAGCCTGATCATCTATCGCGCCTTGCGCTGGGGCCGGCACATCGACCTGCTGCTCACCGACAACCGCAGCTTCCGCTCGCGCGATGCCGGCAACCACGACGAGATCAACCCGCTGTTCGAAGGCGACACGCTGGGCTTCGTCCCCGAGGAAGTGTGGGGGCCTGTCGACGCCGGCCGCGCGTTCAATGGTGGCAATCCGCCGGCGAAACTGACGATCGGCGACAAGAGCGTGGACAACTACGTGGCCAAGGCCGCGCCGCAGACGATGCTGGGCGCGAAGCAGAAGGCCTGGTTCCTCGACCAGCTGCGCAATGCAAAGGCGACCTGGAAGGTCTGGGGCAACTCGCTGGGCACGCTCGACACGCGCGTCGACCCGCAGAACCTGCCGCCCGGAATCGGCACGTGGAAGGGCAAGGGCTACGGCCTGATGAGCGTCTACGACTGGGGCAGCGTGTGGCACGAACGCGCGGAGATCTACGACACCGTGCGCGATGCCGGCATCACCGGTTTCGCGATCGTCGCCGGCGATCGCCACAGCTTCTGGGCAGGCTACGCGGCCAAGGCCTTGCCGCCCGCCGCCTTCGAGCCGGTGGGCGTCAGCTTCGTGGGTGGCTCGATGATTTCCGTCGGCAGCGCCGAGGCCAACGAGTACAACCAGAAGAAGGAAAACAATCCGACGCGCGGCTTGTACATCGCCGAGGACAAGGACGGAAAGCCGCAGTGCACCGAGAACCTGACGCTGCGCCACGGCGTGCGCTCGGCGCTGGAATACGCCAGCAGCAAGGACCTGCAGAAGGCGCTCGCGGTGCGCAACCCCGAGCTCGCCCCACACCTCACCTTCGTCGACAACGGCGGCCACGGCTACGCCACTGTGCGCTGCGACGCCGACAAGATGGTGACCGAGTTCGTCTGTATCCCGCGCCCGATCACGCGCGCCCCCGGCACGGACGGCGGACCGCTGCGCTATCGCGTCCGCCACGAGGTGCCGCTATGGCAGGCCGGCGAGAGGCCGCAGATGCGACAGACGGTCGTGGAGGGCGATGTGGGACTGGCGGTGTAAGGCCCCGCCCCGTAGGGTGGGCCTCGGCCCACCGCTCTTTCCGGAACCATTACAACCGCCGGGTGGATCGCATTGGTGGGCCAAGGCCCACCCTACGCATCCCGGCATGGAGAAAATAAGCCTTCCGGAATCCCTAAAAGCCTTTCCCGAAGACAAAAAAGCTGTTCCGGAAAGGAAAATTGCTCTTCCGGAGAGCAAAAACACTCTTCCCGAATCCCTTTTTTCTCTTCGTGAAGAGAAAATAAGCCTTCCGGAAAGGAAATTAGCTCCATCGGAACAGCTTTTTTGTCTTCCGTTGATGAAATTTTCATCAACGGAATGCCTTTTTTGTATTCCGGAAGGCAAAAAAGCCTCATCCAGGAAAATCTGCCGCCTTTCACCCAGCCATCAAAGAGTGAGTGGTTACGGTGTCGGGGTTAACTCTATTCACCTCGGCTGGTGCCGGCCGATATGCCCCGCGAACCCCCGCAGGAAATCCCCCAGCTGCTTGCGTACCGCTTCGTCCAGCAGCTCGCCTTGCTCGTCGAACACCTTGCCGGCGCGCGAGACCTGCAGGCGTCCGCCCGACCACTGTTGAGTGCCCAGCGTCTTCAGCACCGGCAGCCAGCCGTTCTGGGCGAGGATGGTGCCGAAACCACCGGGCGAGGCACCGATGACCGCGAACGGGCGATCGCCGAACACGCGGGCGATGTCGCTGGACGGGCGCGACAGCCAGTCGATCGCGTTCTTGAACACGCCGGGGATGCCGTTGTTGTATTCCGGCGTCACCAGCAGCACGCCGTCGCTGGCGACGATGCGTTCCTTCAGCTCCACGACCGCCGTGGGCAGGCCGTCGCGCTGCTCCGCGTCGCCGTCGTACAACGGGATGCCGTGCAGGGTGGCCGCATCCAGGGTGAAGCCGTCGCCGGCCTGCGCCTGAGCGGCGCGCAGCAGCGCGGTGTTGTACGACTGCGCGCGCAGGCTGCCGGAGATGCCGAGGAGTTTGATCATGGCTGGTTCCCTGTTGTTGCAGAAAAATCGGCTTCGAGCTTGGTGGCGATGCGCACCTCGCCGGTCAAGACCTTGTGGATCGGACAGGCATTGGCGATCTGCAGCAGGCGTTCGCGCTGCTCGTCGCTCAGCGGCCCCTGCAGGCTGATCGCGCGGGTGATGTCGGTGCCGGCGTCGGGCTTGCCGTCCGGATTGAACTGCAGCTCGACCTGGACTCCTTCCAATGGCCATTGCTTGCGTGCCGCATACATCTCCAGGGTGATGGAAGTACAGGCACCGAGCGCCGACAGCAGCAGATGCTCCGGTGTCGGACCGGTATCGGCGCCGCCGGCGTCGAGCGGTTCGTCGGCCCGCCAGGCGTGCCCGGCGTCATCGGCCAGCGTCACCGTGTAGGGAGTGGTGCCCGTGCTTGCACGGACGGTGGGTGCGACCATGTCGTCATCCTTTGGGTGAACTTCGACCCATCATCTCCCAATCCGCAGGCCACGGGCCATGGAAGCAAAGCGTGGATCGAGCCGAGTGTGGATCGATCCGGGCTCAGGATCCGCGCAGCCAGCGTTCGATCCGCGCATAAACCTCGTCGCTGCCCAGCAACTCCAGGTGATTGATGCCGTATCCCACCCAGCGGCGCGCCTTGGGGATGCGCAGGTCGAAGGCAGAATCGGTGTGTTCTCCCAATGCGCTCGCGATCGGCACCAGACCATCGCCGCGCAGCCCGCTGTCGTCGCCGTCCTCGCGTTGTTCCTGCGTAGTCACGGCGATTGCGTAGGCCGACACCTGTTTCGGCAAGGGCAGGGGAGTGCGGCCATCAGCGCGGCCGTCGCCATCGTGGTCCTGCCAGTCGGAATCGCGGACATTGCCGTGGCGCAGGTCCTGGATGCCGGCACTGCGGATCTTGCCCAGGCGCACGAAGGGCGCGCTGTAAGGGCTGATGCCGATCAACAGGTCGGCCCAGCTGCCGGCGCGTTCCAGTGGCGCGCCATGATGCGGAGTGCCGAGGAAGATGATCCTGATGGGAAGTTTCGACCACGCCAGTTCTTTGCCGAAGGCGTCATCGAGCGCGCTGCGCGCGACCAGTCCACCCATGCTGTGGCAGAGCAGGGTGATTTCCTCGACCGGCATCGGCCATGCCTTGACCAATTTCTCCAGTGATCCCGAGAAGTCATGTCCGTTGGTCGAGATATGCCGGCCGCTGTTGTAGTGCAGGTACACCGGCGTGTAGCCGAGGGCCTGTGCAAGCGCTTCGCCATGGTCGTGTCCTGCGTATTTCCATTGCAGGTCGTTCATGCACAGGCCGTGCACCAGCACCAGCAATTTGCCGCTGGCTTCGGGCAGGCGCACCGCCAGTGGTTTGCGCGTGAGCGGCAGCGCCTGTCCGTCGCGACGCAGTTCCATGCGGATGGCGAGCGGGTTGCCGCTGGCTTCCAGGTGATCACCGAGTACGCCATTGGCGGCGGCGAGTACCGCCTCGCGTTGCGGGGAAAGACTGCCACTGCCCAGCACGGGTGCGAGTTTCGACAGCGAGGCATCGATGCCGGAACCGACCAGCCTGGTCACGCCGCGCACGCTGCGATAGACGAAGCCGGTGATGCCCGTGGTCGTGGTGGGTGCGGGTCGGCCTATCGCCGACGGCAGGTGGGTGATGGCGGCATGCATGGCTTCGACCAGGTCGGTGATGCCGGTGACGCCATCGATCGCCAGGTGATTGAGGCCGCGCAGGTCGTCGGCGATTGGCGTTTCTGCTTTGAGGCTTTTACGCCGGGACATGGATTGATCGCCTGAATGATGCTGATCCCCGTTGCGGGTTCGGCTCGAATGAATGGCCAGGTCGCATCAATGCTACCTGTAGTTCCCTATTGCACTTGGGATGGTCCGGACTTCCCTGTTGCCGCTTGTGCCGTGGGGTTGAGAACAGGTTCGCCGATCTTCCGCAGCGTGTTGCGGTCCGTGTGCAGGAACGGTTCCGCCTGGCCCGGGATGATCAACACGGTTTCCTGCTCGTAGGACCAGGTTCCGTCGGCATTGATCGAAATCGTGATGGTGTAGCTCTGCGTCCTGAACGCGTACTCCAGGAACGGATTCGACACGATCCCATTGGTCTCCGATCCACGGATTGCCTGGAGGCGAAACGACCTTGCGTCCGCCTTGGCATGACCGACCGCCATCGCTGCTTGTCCGCGCGGTATCGAAAGCGTCTGGATCACGGTGCCGGTCGCCGGCTCCCATAGCCAGTGGCCGACCTGGTCGTGGAAGGTCTCGACTTCGCCGGGCTTGACGATCCGCGTGTGGTAACGCAATCCATAGAACAGCTGCGGCCCATTGGTCTGCGCGTCGATCGGATGCAACTCGATCCGTTCGAGATAGGCCTGCCTTTCGGGGCCATCGGGCTTCGGGTTGACGTCCACGCCGCTGGTCCCGGTCCATATCCCCGCCATCCCGGCGAGCGGCCCCAGGTTGGCGAGCGTATTGCTGTCCGGTTGGGGTTCCGTGTAGATGTCTGTCGGGAAATCCGCCATCGTCGATCCGTAGGCCTTGCACGTGGATGGTGCCGTGATCCTACGTGTCGGCGCGGCAACCCTCAACGTTCGCGTCGGCTCATCACCCTGTCGCCACGGCCGCGCAGCTGCCAATCGGACACGACGGACCGCGCCGATGGCGCGCTGTCCTCGACATCGCCCGATACTGCATGCCCTGCAGTAGCAACCGAAGATGAAGCCATCGCGCTGGCGACTGCCCCTTGCACGGCGAGATCCGTGCCCTGGACGATGCCGAGCGGCGAGTACCCGGTGTAACCGGGAAAGATCGTGCCGAGCTGCGGGTTGGCCATGCGCCGGACCATGATTTCGGAGAAAACGCGGCGGTAGTCCGTGGTCACCGGCACGTCGCCGAAGGTCGGCGAGAGTGTCTCGGGATTCAGGCCCGGCCAGCTGCCGTAGAGCTTGCGCCCGTTGACCGCGCCGCCCAGCACCAGCAGCGGGTTGCCGTAGCCATGGTCGGTGCCGCCGTTCGCATTCGCGCGCACGCGGCGGCCGAACTCCGATTGCACGATCACGGTGACCCGCGACATCTGGCCGCCAGCGTTCAATTCAGCATAGAACGCCGAGAGCGCCGCCGACAGTTCGTTGATCTTGTTCTGGTAGTAGTGGTAGCCATCGCCCGCGGTACCCTGGCCTTCGTGCGTGTCCCAGCCGCCCAGGTCCAGGGTGGCGAAGCGCAGGCCCAGGTTGAACTTGATCGACTGGGCGATCGTCCACAACTGGTCGGCGAAGCCGCCGGTGGGCCAGGCCGCAGGCAGCGCTGCATAGGCCTGCTTGCCTATGGTCTTCAGCGCCGCGTCGGCGCGCTTGCCGTTGAGTTCGATGCCGGTGCTGCCCGACCACATCTCGATCAGGGTTTCGTTGAGACCCTTGAAGCCCGCGGGAGAATCCGCACGGACCGTCTGCCAGGCCCAGGCCCCCGCATTGAGTCCGAAATCCTGAGGGCTGCCCATGGTTAGCGCATCGGTCGCTCCCATCAGGCTGATCGGCTGGGTGCCCGATACGCCCAGCGCGGGCAGTGTCGCCACAGGCGTCGAGGTGGAACGCGTCTGCCAGGCGCGGGTCATCCAGCCAGTGGGCGTGCCGAATTTCCCCGGCGTGCCCAGGTCGATGGACAGTTGCGAGTCGAAATGGCTGCGCGTGCCGGTGGGCATGCCGCAGGCATGCACGATGGCCAGCTTGCCGTCGTTCCACAGATCGCGCAGGCCGGTGGCGGAAGGATGCAGCCCGAAGCCGGTGGCCGCGCCCGTACCCAGGGTCAGCGGCAAAGCGCCGTAGGCGCCACTGGTGGCGATGGCAAGGTTGGGCCGGGCTTCCTCGTAGAAGGTGCGATCGGCACCGCTCACCGGCAGCACCAGGTTCAGCCCGTCCATGCCGCCACGCAGGAACAGGTGCACGACCGTGTCGTAGCTGTTGGCGGCGGCGATGGCGTCGTCGGCGAACATCAGGCTGGTGCCGGCGCCGCCGACCAGCGCGGCGCTGCAGCAGCCCTTGACGAATTCGCGGCGCGTCAGTGTGTAGTCGCTCATGTCGTCGGCCTCAGCGCGTCTGGAATTCGGGGGAAAGCAGGATCAGCGAGACCATGCTGCGCAAGCGTTGCTGGTTGTAGTGCTTCTTCAGGTCGTTGGCCGACCACGTATCGGTGTCGGTGATCACGTCGGTGTCCGCATTGCCGTTCTGGGCCATGAACCTGGCCAGCACCGACTTGCGTGCGGCGGTGGGCTGGTAACCCAATATGCGCTGGCACCAGAAGGTGGCCAGGTTGTTGGCCGTCCACGAAGCGACGCCCGCACGGGTGGCGGCCAGGATGGGACTCATGGGCACGTCGGCATCGCTGGTTTCGGTCATCCAGTTGAGCAGTTTCCAGGTCATGGCGAAGGAATTGGCGCCCGACCACGCCACCGTGATGTCCGGATAGCCATTCGGCGATGGCCAGTTGTAGGCGACGTGGCCGGTATAGCCGACCCGCCACATGAATTCATTGCTCTTGTCGTGGTCCAGGCGCAAGGTCCAGTCCTGGCCCAGCACGCGCATCGCCGCCGCCGTGGCCTCGAACGGGCGCCGGATCTTCTGCCCCCAGCTGTTGTACAGGTCGTCGGAATTGAGGATGTGGCGCAGGGTGATCTCGATCTGCTTCGGGTGCTGCCAGTTGGCGCGGAAGATCGCCGCGGCGCTGTCGATGAGCTTTTGCGAAGGCGTGTCGTTGATGAAGCGGCGGATCAGTTTCTTGCAGATGAACCTGGCCACGCGCGGATGGCTGGCCAGCCGGTCGAGCACGTCGCGGCCGTCCTTCAATTCCGGTTGTTCGGGGTAGATCATCATGCCGAGCAGGAACTTGGGGCCGGCGTCGTGCCAGGACTGGCGATAGACGAAGGTGCCGTCGTTCTCCGTCGGGAATTGCCAATGGCCGTTCTTCGCCGACCAGCCGGTGAACGCGGCCGAGGTCTCGTAGACGTCGATGTCGGTGTAGCCGATGGGGTAGGCGGTATCTTCCGGGCACTTCGGCACCAGGAACGGGTCCATGAAGCCCAGGTAGTTCTCTACGCCGAAGGTGTGCAGTTCCAGCAGTTCACGGGCGAAGTTCTCGTTCGGCCCGGCGCGTGAATTGTTGAGGTTGTCCAGGTAGTAGAGCATCGAGGTGCTCTGGGCCACGGCTTCCAGCATGGTCCGGAAGTTGCCGGTGGCGTTGGCCCGGATCACGTCGCGGTCGTAATGCACGAACACCGGGCCGGCGCTGAAATCGCTGCCCATCACGTTGAAGTGGGCGTGCCAGAAATTGACGATCACTTCGCGCAGCTGGCGCCTGGAATGAGTGGCCCGCACATAGGCGGCGCGCTGCACTTCCCAGGCCGGGCGCATGCGGGTGTTGTATTCCGGATCGGCCTTGACGTGGTCGGTCCACAACTGGCTCAGGCTCTTGCCCAGCGTGGTGTAGCCCGCACTGGCAAGGCGCGCGTCCAGCGCGCTGTCGTCGATGGAACCCCAGTCGAGCTGCCAGTCGACCCAGTTGGCCAGGCGCTGGAAGTCGTTGCCGCCTAGGGCGTTGAACTCGGTGATCGATTGAGCGGTGGCGCCGTAGCTGAGGTTGTTGAGCGCGCGAACGGCGAAGCCGGGCATGGCCAGTGTCAGCAAGCGTGGATTGGACATCGACGAACTGGAATGCGATGCGGACGATGCGATCTCCGTATCGGCTTGTGCTTCTTCTTCCCTTGGCGGCGGCAACGCGGCCGATGCCCAACGCGCGCCGTACAGGCGTTGCTGGCGCGCCTTGACCTGGATCAGCAGGCTGTCGGGCGATCGCATGTCGGGTGATCGCACTGCTCGCAGACCCTGCAGAGCCGGGTCTGCTTCACTGATCCGAAGGTCGGGACGAAGGCGGGCACGGGAACCCATCCGTGCGATGCGGAACATGCGTCGCGCCATGTGCGAACTCCAGGAAATCCCCAAGACCGCCCGAGTATAGGGAGTTTGCCTGACCGGTCTGCGACCTGGCGCACAGGCCAGCAAGCCTTGCCGCGAGTGGTTTGGCCCGGGAATTATCCGCGGTCAGACCAGTCCGGTCGCGTAGTACAGGCCGATGATGAAGAACACGGCCAGGGTCTTGATCACGGTGATGGCGAACACGTCCTTGTACGACTGGCGATGGGTCAGGCCGGTGACCGCCAGCAGGGTGATCACGGCGCCGTTGTGGGGCAGGGTGTCCATGCCACCGGAAGCCATGGCTGCGACCCGGTGCAGTACTTCCATCGGGATGCCCGCGGCATTGGCGTTGGCGATGAAGCTGTCGGCCATCGCCGCCAGCGCAATGCTCATGCCACCCGAAGCCGAACCGGTGATGCCGGCCAGCGCGGTGACCGAAACCGCTTCGTTCACCAGCGGATTGGGAATGGCGTGCAGCGCATTGGCCACTACCAGGAAACCAGGCAGGGCCGCGATCACCGCGCCGAAACCATATTCCGAAGCGGTGTTCATCGAGGCCAGCAGGGCGCCGCCGATGGCCGACCTGGTGCCTTCGGCGAAACTCGCGATGACCGGCCGCCAGGCGAACAGGATCACCGCGGCTATCCCCACCAGCAGTGCGCCCTGGACCGCCCAGATCGCGGCCACCTTGGAGACTTCCTGGATCACCGGCGCCGGATTGCCGATCACCGCGGGCACGAACGATTGGCTATGGCCGTAGAAGCCGGGAATGAATTTGGTGAAGGCGAAGTTGGCCACCCCGACCAGCACCAGTGGCAGGATCGCGATGAGCGGATGCGCCAGCTTGTCGCCGCGGAAGGTTTCCGGCTCGTTGCGCAGGTCGCCGCCGTAACCTTCGCCCGCGCGCATGGCCACGCGCCGCCGCCATTCCAGGTAACTCATGCCGAGCAGCAGGATGAACACGCCGCCGAGCGTGCCCAGCACCGGCGCGGCCCAGCCGGTGGTGCCGAAGAAAGAGGTGGGAATGATGTTCTGGATCTGCGGCGTGCCCGGCAGCGCATCCATGGTGAAGGTGAAGGCACCGAGTGCGATCGTGCCGGGGATCAGGCGCTTGGGGATGTCGCTCTGGCGAAATAATTCCGCCGCGAACGGATACACCGCGAACACCACCACGAACAACGACACCCCGCCATAGGTCAGCAATGCGCAGACCAGCACGATGGACAGCATCGCGCGCTGCGCGCCGACGACCTTGATGGTCGCGGCCACGATCGACTTGGAGAAGCCTGAAATCTCGATCAGCTTGCCGAATACCGCACCCAACAGGAACACGGGGAAATACAGCTTCAGGAAGCCGACCATCTTGTCCATGAACAGGCCGGTGAACATCGGCGCGACCAGCGCCGGGTCGGTCAGCAGCACCGCTCCCAACGCGGCGATCGGCGCGAACAGGATCACGCTGTAGCCGCGGTAGGCCACGAACATCAGGAAGCACAACGCGGCCACCACGATCAGGAACGACATCCTCAACTCCTCCAAGGCATGCCGAACCCCGGCGTGGCCGGATGGCAAGTGGACGCGAGTATCCGCAGCAACGGCTTTCACCCCCACTGTACGAAGGTACAGGTGCCTATCCGGGCCCCAGTCACTAGCCTTGCCTGCGAATCGGCCGCACCGGCCCACCACGTCGTACCCGGGAGAGGGGAAACACATGAAGCGCAAACATTTGAGCCTGGCCATAGGTTGCATTTTGCTGGCACCGTCGGCATGGGCACAGGAATCGGCGACCGCCACCGAGCAGACCACCAAGACCGCGACCACGCTGGATGCGATCACGGTGACCGCACGCAAGCGCGAAGAGACCCTGCAGGAAGTGCCGGTGGCCGTCACCGCCTTCACTTCCGAGACCCTGGACAAGTTGAACGTCAGGGACATCAGCGACCTCGATGCGCAGGTGCCGAACCTGACCATCTATGCAGCACGCGGCTCCAGCAGCACTGCCACCGCGTATATCCGCGGCGTAGGCCAGGCCGATCCGTTGTGGGGCGTTGATCCGGGCGTAGGCATCTACCTGGATGACGTGTACATCGCGCGCCCGCAAGGCGCCTTGCTCGATGTGTTCGATGTCGGTCGCATCGAAGTGCTGCGCGGCCCGCAGGGCACGCTGTACGGCAAGAACACCATCGGTGGCGCAATCAAGTACATCTCGCGTGGGTTGCCGACCGAGACCGAGGGCTTCGCCCAGATCAGCGTCGGCAACTACAACCAGCTTGATGCGAAGGCCGCGATCGGCGGTTCCATCGGCGGCGCCGACAGCGGCCTGCGCGGCCGCGTGGCGGTGGCCAGCATGAACCGCGACGGTTTCGGCACCAACACCTACACCGACCAGGAAGTCAGCGACAAGGAAATCAACGCGGCCCGCTTCCAGCTGGGTGCTTACGCTGGCGATGATTTCGACGTGCAGTTCGCGCTGGACTGGATGGACGACCAGTCGGGCGTGCGCGGCGCGAAGATGCTGGCCCCGAATCCGCTGGCCCCGGCCTACCCGCCGACCGACGACCGCTACGACATCCGCAGCGGCATGAAGAACATCAACGACACGGTGATGAAAGGCGCGTCGGCCACGGTCAACTGGCGTCCCAGCGACAACTGGGCGTTCAAGTACGTCATCGCCAAGCGCGAATCCGACACCGAGACCAACATCGACTTCGACACCACCCCGCTGACCCTGGTGGACGTGCGTGCGTTCTATTCCGACAGCCAGGTCAGCCACGAGCTGCAGGCCAACTACGACGGCGGCGGGCGCGCCCGCGGAGTCATGGGCATCTATGCCTTCAACGGCGATGCCGGCGGCCAGGTGCTGAACCACTTCTTCAACCCGCTGGGCGCGGTCGGCCTGACCAATCCGCTGTTCGGCGACACCCAGGGCGTGGTCAACACCAAGAGTTTCGCGGTCTACGCAGACTGGACCTTCGACCTGACCGACAAGCTGAAACTGGACGCGGGCGTGCGTTATACCGACGAAGACAAGCACGCCATCGCCCTGAACCGTTTCTACACCGGCTTGGACTACAACACGTCGTGGGGCACGGCAGCCAACTTCAACAAGACCGTCAACTTCAAGAACGTGTCGCCGAAGATCTCGCTGGACTACCAGATCACCCCCGACATCATGGTCTACGGGCTGGCTTCGCGCGGCTTCAAGTCCGGCGGCTTCAACATCCGCGCCAACACCACCGCGGTACCGCGTTCGGGCGAACCGTTCGACGACGAGAGCGTGGACAGCTTCGAGATCGGCAGCAAGATGGGCTTCTTCGACCAGAAGCTGTTCCTGAACCTGGCCGCGTTCCACAACGTCTACAAGGACATCCAGTTGTCGGTGTTCACCTCGTACACGCTGCCGGGCGGCGGCTCCAGCTTCTTCGGCGACTTCACCAATGCCGGTAAAGGCACGGTCAACGGACTTGAAGTGGAATACCAGTGGCTGCCGACCAAGAACTGGCTGATCAGCGGCAACCTGGCCTGGCTGGATGCGAAGTACGACGAGTTCATCACCGCGGGCGTCAACGTGGCCGACAGCCAACGTTTCACCAATGCCCCGGAATATTCCGGCGCCTTGAACGTCGAATACCGCACCGACCTGGCCAACGGCGGCAACCTGTCCGCGCGCGTGGGTTATTCCTACCAGAGCGAAGTGTGGCCGACCACCGATCTGAGCCCGGCGATCATGCAGGGTGGTTATGGTCTGGTCGGCGCGGGCGTGATCTGGAAGGTCAACGATTCCTGGCAGTTCTCCCTGCAGGGCAGCAACCTGACAGACGAGGAATACCGCACCACTGGTTACAACATCGCCGCGTATGGCGTGCTGACCGGCTTCTACGGGGCGCCGCGCCAGTACACGTTGACCGCGCGTTACGATTTCTGATCGATGCGTGGTTGTTGATTGACCGGCAGC
>JBOHXX010000053.1:0-13445 GCA_050737675.1 Pseudoxanthomonas sp. | reverse complement strand
GATGAAGACAACCGACATGAAAACCCCCGAGTAATGGATGAAGAATTGTTAATGAAAAAGCGGGCCGAAGCCCGCTTTTCCGTAACACCTGCAATGACCGCAGCGGCTTACTCGGCCACTACGCCCTCGCCTTCTTCCACGGCCTTCATCGACAGGCGGATGCGGCCCTGCTTGTCGACTTCAAGCACCTTGACCTTGACGATGTCGCCTTCCTTCAACACGTCGCTGACCTTCTCGACGCGGTCGCTGGAGATCTGCGACACGTGGACCAGGCCGTCCTTGCCCGGAGCGATGGTGACGAACGCACCGAAGTCCATCAGCTTGGCGACCTTGCCCTCGTAGATGCGGCCCGGCTCGACGTCGGAGGTGATCTGCTCGATGCGGGCCTTCGCGGCCTGGCCGGCAGCGCCGTTGACGGAAGCAATCGTGATGGTGCCGTCGTCCTGGATGTCGATCTGGGTGCCGGTTTCCTTGGTGATCGCCTGGATCACCGAACCGCCCTTGCCGATCACTTCGCGGATCTTGTCGGGGTGGATCTTGATCGTGATCAGGCGCGGCGCGAATTCGCTCAGCTCCTGGCGCGGCGCGTTCATGGCATTGGCCATCTCGCCGAGGATGTGCAGGCGGCCGGCCTTGGCCTGCGACAACGCCTGCTTCATGATTTCTTCGGTGATGCCTTCGATCTTGATGTCCATCTGCAGCGCGGACACGCCGTTCTGGGTGCCGGCCACCTTGAAGTCCATGTCGCCGAGGTGGTCTTCGTCACCCAGGATGTCGGACAGGACGACGAAGTTCTCGCCTTCCTTGACCAGGCCCATGGCGATACCGGCGACGGGCGCCGAGATCGGCACGCCGGCATCCATCAGCGCCAGCGAGCTGCCGCAGACCGAAGCCATCGACGAGGAACCATTGGACTCGGTGATTTCCGAGACCACGCGGATCGTGTACGGGAAGGCTTCCATGGTCGGCATGACAGCAAGCACGCCACGCTTGGCGAGGCGGCCGTGGCCGATTTCGCGACGCTTCGGGCCCATCATGCGGCCGGCTTCGCCCACCGAGTAGGGGGGGAAGTTGTAGTGGAACAGGAAGTGGTCCTTGTACTCGCCGGAGACGGCGTCGATGACCTGGCCATCGCGTGCGGTGCCCAGGGTGACAGCCACTATCGCCTGCGTTTCACCGCGGGTGAACAGCGAAGAGCCATGCACGCGCGGCAGCACGCTGACCTTGGAGCTGATCGGGCGCACGGTGTCGAGCGCGCGGCCGTCGATGCGGACCTTGGTGGCCAGGACCGAACCACGCATGGTCTGGTATTCCAGCTCGCCGAATTCCTTCGACAGGTCGCCATTGCTCCAGCCGTCGCTCTCGGCGCGGCCGGCCAGGCTCTGCAGCACGTCGCTCTTGATCGCCGCGATTGCGTCGCGGCGCTGCAGCTTGTCGCGCACCTGGAAGGCGGAATCGAGCTGGGTGCCGACGGCTTCCTTCAGTGCGGAGACCAGCGCGTCGTTCTTGGCCGGTGCGGCCCAGTCCCAGTTCTTGGTACCGGCTTCGGTGACCAGCTCGTTGATGATGTTGATGACCTTCTGCATCTCGCGATGGCCGAACATCACCGCGCCCAGCATCACGTCTTCGGACAGCTCGGCGGCTTCGGATTCGACCATCAGCACGGCGTTGGAGGTGCCGGCGACGACGAGTTCCAGCTTGGAATTCTTCAGCTCGCTGACGGTCGGGTTCAGCACGTACTCGCCGTTGATGTAACCGACCTTGGCCGCGCCGATCGGGCCGTTGAACGGCGCGCCGGTCAGGGCGACGGCGGCGGACGCGCCGATCAGGGCCGGGATGTCGCCGTCGATTTCCGGGTTCAGCGACATCACCGTGGCGATGACCTGCACTTCATTGCGGAATTCTTCCGGGAACAGCGGGCGCAGCGGACGGTCGATCAGGCGCGAGATCAGGGTTTCCTTCTCGGTCGCGCGGCCTTCGCGCTTGAAGAAGCCGCCCGGGATGCGGCCACCGGCGTAGAAACGCTCCTGGTAGTCGACGGTCAGCGGGAAGAAGTCCTGGCCTTCGCGCGCCTTGCGGGCGGCGACTGCGGAAACCAGCAGCACGGTGTCGTCGAACTTGACGATGACGGCGCCGCCGGCCTGGCGGGCGATCTCGCCGGTTTCCAGGGTGACCTGGTGCTTGCCGTACTGGAAGGTCTTGGTGATTTTTGCCACGTTGGTTGATCCTTGGTGATGCGCTATCGGTTGAACCGGATGCAGCCCATGCCGCATGCGGATGGCCGGGTTGGTCCGGCCGGGTGTTGCGATGTCGAAAACTTTTTCAGGCAGAAAACAAAACCGCGGCGCATCACTGCGCCGCGGTCGGTATTCGGTTTAGCGACGCAGGCCGAGTTTCTCGATCAGGGTCTTGTAGCGCTCGCCGTCCTTCTTCTTCAGGTAGTCGAGCAGGCTGCGGCGACGGTTCACGAGCTGGAGCAGGCCACGACGGCTGTGGTGGTCTTTCTTGTGGGTCTTGAAGTGGCCGCTGAGCTGTTCGATGCGGGCAGTGATCAGGGCGACCTGGACTTCCGGCGAACCGGTGTCGGCGGGACCGCGCTTGTTGTCTTCAATGACTTTCTGGGTATCGATGGGCATTTTTGTTTTCTCTTGAGATGCGTGGCCTGCAGAAACGCGTGCCGCCCTGGAAGGACGCCGTACGTACCGCGGGGCTCGCCGATTGCGATGGATGTTACGAAGGTGATCAGTGACGACCAGGATGCCGAAAAGGCCGCGGCATTGTAGTCGCCGAAGCCTTGCAAAACAAGGTTTTACTTGGCTCGGTGAGGGGGGATGTGCGTGGAGGGGGGCGGAACCGGATCAACGTGGCCCGGCGTCTCGACGCCTGCCGCTTCCCCCTTCACGCCTGCCGGCTCCAAATTGAACAGCCGCTGCGGGGCCAGCACCCCGCCCTCGCCCAGATCAGCCAGCCCCAATACCCGCCCGCTGGAGCCGTAGACGGCACAAGGCCCGACCGAGCCCGGAATGCCCGGCAGGCGCTGGCCCTGGCTGAACCGGCGGGCCGCTTCATCGGTCAGGTCGATACGCCGGAAACCGATCAGGCCGGCGTCCAGCGGCAGCAGGCAGGCATCCAGGCTGCGTTCGTCGCGCTGGGCCAGGGCCTGCAAGGCTTCCAGCGTCCACATGCGCGGCTCGCGGAACGGTTCCACCCACAGGCGCCGCAGCTCCACCACGTGCGCGCCACAGCCCAGCAGTTCGCCCAGGTCGCGGACCAGGCTGCGCACGTAGGTGCCGGAGCCGCACTCCACCTGCAGGCGCAACTGCGGGACGCCGCCGTCGAGCAGGTCGGCGGCGGACTGCAGTTCGAAACGATGGACTTCGATCCCGCGCGGCTCCACTTCCACGATCTCGCCACGGCGGGCCTTGGCGTACAGCGGTTCGCCGCCGCGCTTGAGCGCCGAATAGATCGGCGGGCGTTGCTGGATGCGGCCGGTCAGTTCGCGCAGGGCGGCGTCGATCTGCGGCAGGGTGTATTTGCCGACCGGGCGCTCGCGCAAGGGCTGGCCATCGGCGTCGTCGGTGTCGGTGGTGATGCCCAGGCGTGCGACCGTGTCGTAGGCCTTGCGCGCGCCGAGCAGGTTGCCGGCGATCTTGGTGGCTTCGCCGAAGCACAGCGGCAGCAGGCCGGTCGCCAGCGGATCCAGGCTGCCGGTATGCCCGCCCTTCTGCGCGCGGAACAGGAAACGCGCCCGCTGCAAAGCCTGGTTGGAACTCAGCCCTTGCGGCTTGTCCAGCAGCAGGATGCCGTCGAGGCGGCGGAATTTGACCTTGGGCAGCATGGCGGCGGGAAGCATAGCTTCCCTTCTCCCTCCGGGAGAAGGTGGCGCATCGCGCCGGATGAGGGAGTGGACGATCAGGTCGCGGTGGAATTCCCGTGGGTCGGAATTCTCCCTCCCTCATCCGCCCTTCGGGCACCTTCTCCCGGAGGGAGAAGGAAACACATCATTTTTCTTCGGTGCTGTCTTCGTCGTCCACCGGCGGCGGCGGCAGGTCGCGCAGCAGGTTTTCCATGCGCTCGCCGCGGTCCACCGAATCGTCGTAGTGGAAATGCAGTTCGGGCACGTGGCGCAGCTTCATCGCCTTGCCCAGCTGGTAGCGGATCTGCGGAGACAACTCCTTCAGGTCCTTCACCGCTTCGGCGGACTTCTCCTGCATCAGCGCAGTGACGAACACCTTGGCATGGGCCAGGTCGCGGGTGACTTCCACGTCGGACACGCTGACCGACGGCAAGCCGTGTTCGCGCACGAACTCGTGCACCAGCTTGCCCAGTTCGCGGCGGAGCTGGGCGGAAACGCGGTCGCTGCGGTGGAATGATTTGATGGGCATGGGTAGTGGGTAACTGAGAGGAGCGAGGAGTGAGTGGAGAGGAGTGAGAAGTAAGTGAAGGCGCTCTTACTCGCTACTCACTCCTCCACGCTCACTCCTGGCCGTTACAGCGTGCGCTGTACTTCGATGCGCTCGAAGCACTCGATCTGGTCGCCCGGCTGCACGTCGTTGTACTGCTTCACGCCGATGCCGCACTCGGTGCCGTTGCGCACTTCGTCCACGTTTTCCTTGAAGCGACGCAGCGATTCCAGTTCGCCCTCGAACACGACCACGCTGTCGCGGAGAACGCGGATCGGCTTGTTGCGCTTGACCGTTCCCTCCACGACCATGCAGCCGGCGACCGCGCCGAACTTGGAACTGCGGAATACGTCGCGGACCTCGGCGATACCGATGATCTCCTCGCGGATCTCCACGCCCAGCAGACCGGATGCGACCTGCTTCACCTGGTCGATCACGTCGTAGATGATCGAGAAGTAGCGCATGTCGACGCCGTTGGATTCGACGATCCGGCGCGCAGCCGCATCGGCGCGCGCGTTGAAGCCGATCAGGGTGGCCTTCGAGGTCAACGCCGAATTGGCGTCGGACTCGGTGATGCCGCCCACCCCGGAGTGGATGATGTTGATCCGGATCATGTCGTTGGACAGCGCGACCAGCGACTGCTTCAGCGCTTCCACCGAACCCTGCACGTCGGCCTTGATCACCAGGTTCAGGACCAGCTGCGCATCGCCCTTGCCGAGCTGCGACATGATGTCTTCCATGCGGCTGCCTGCCGACTGGACCATGCGCGACTCACGGCGCTTGATGTCGCGTTGCTGGGCCACGTCCTTGGCCAGGCGCTCGTCGGCGACGACGACGAAATCGTCGCCCGCATCCGGCACCCCGGACAGGCCGAGCACCTGCACCGGGATCGACGGACCGGCTTCGGCCGGCTGGCCTCCGGTTTCGTCGAACAGGGCGCGCACGCGACCGTACTGGGTACCGCAGACCAGGTAATCGCCTTTCTTCAGCAAGCCCTGTTGGACCAGTACCGTCGCGACCGGGCCACGGCCCTTGTCCAGCGAGGATTCGATGACCACGCCGCTGGCGCGACCGGTGTACGCGGCCTTCAGCTCCAGCACTTCGGCCTGCAGCAGGATCGAGTCGAGCAGGTTGTCGACGCCGGCGCCGGTCTTGGCCGAGAGCTCGACGAACTGGGTGTCGCCGCCGAACTCTTCCGCCACCACGTCGTGGGTCAGGAATTCGTTCTTCACGCGACCCGGATCGGCGTCGCTCTTGTCCATCTTGTTAACCGCCACGATCAGCGGCACCTTGGCCGCCTTGGCCAGCTTCACCGCCTCGATGGTCTGCGGCATCACGCCGTCATCGGCAGCCACCACCAGCACCACGATGTCGGTGAGCTTGGCGCCGCGCGCGCGCATCTGGCTGAAGGCCGCATGGCCGGGGGTGTCGAGGAAGCTGATCACTCCCTTTTCGGTTTCGACGTGGTAAGCGCCGATGTGCTGGGTGATGCCGCCCGCTTCACCGGTGGCGACCTTGGTACGACGGATGTAGTCCAGCAGCGAGGTCTTGCCGTGGTCGACGTGACCCATGATGGTCACCACCGGCGGACGCGAGCGCAGTTCGCCCTGGTCGGTCTCGGCGTGCGCGATCAGGTGGTCCTCGACGTCGCCGCTGTCGGCGCGAACCACGTTGTGGCCGAGCTCCTCGGTCACCAGCGCCGCGGTGTCGTGGTCGATGCTCTGGGTGATGGTGGCCATCACGCCCATCTTGAACAGCGCCTTGACCACGTCGCCGCCCTTCAGCGCCAGCTTCTGCGCAAGGTCGGCCACGGTGATGGTTTCGCCGATGGCGACATCGCGCACGACCGGTGCGGTGGGACGCTCGAAGCCATGGGTGCCGGTGCCGCCACGCGATTGTTCCTGGCGGCGCGGCTTGGGCTTGCCGCGGGTGGTCGTGCGGCGTGCGCGATCGGCGGCGGAAAGATGCAGCTGCCCGGCGAAACGCTGGGTGCTGTCGTCGTCTTCCACGCCCGCGACCATGGCGTGCGAGCCGCGGGTCTTGTGCTTGGCAGCGGCGGTACTGGTATTGCGGTCGTCGGCGCGCGGCGGATCCTTGCGTACCGGCGGCTTGGGAACATGGTGCCCGCTGGGCTTGGCCGGACGAGCGGTGGTGGCATCGTCATCGGTGGAAGCCACGCCGGTGGCGGCGGCGACGGCTTCGGCATCGGCCTGGGTGCGTTCGGCTTCCGCCTGCAGGCGCACGGCTTCCTCCGCCTGGCGCAGGCGTTCGCGCTCGTCGGCTCGCTTCCTGTCGCCTTCGGCGAGGCGCTGTTGTTCTTCGAGGTTGCGTTGCCTGGATTCCTCCAGCTTGCGCAGCGCATCGGCGCGCTCGTCGCTCGGCGGCGCTGCGACTTCGTCGGGCTTGAGGTAGGTGCGCTTCTGCCGGACCTCGACGTTGACCGTGGTCTTGCTGCGGCCCGCGGCGACGGTCACTTCCTGCACCTTGCGGCGCGCCAGGGTGATCTTCTTGGGCACGGCATCGTCGGCGGCAGGCTCGGCCTTGCCGTGCGAGCGCTTGAGGAAGCCCAGCAGTTTCACTTTTTCCATGCTGGTCACGACCTGGTCTGGACCGCTGAAGCTCATCCCGGCCTCGGCCAGTTGCTCCAACAGTTTCTCGACCGGCGTATTGACCAGTTCGGCAAGCTTGCGGATGGTGGTTTGCTGCGTCATTCGGATCCCGTGACCTTCGTAGGCGTCCCCCGCCTATTGCGAAGGGAGCGCGGATTCTAGCCCTGTATTCTGCAGGGCGGAGTTCATTGCCGGCTCATTCGCCGCGTTCCAGGCGAGCAATCTCCTCGGCGCGAGCCGCAAGGATCAGCGCCTTCGCGCGATTCTCGTCCAGGCCTTCGATGCCAAACTCGACGATTTCGTCCGTGCCCAGGTCGGACAGGTCTTCGCTGGTGCGAACCCCGTGCCCGGCCAATGCATAGGCGGTTTCATCGTCCATGCCTTCCAGCGCCAGCAGGTCTTCGGCCGGGGCGTTCTCGTCGACCCCTTCCTCTTCCGCCAGTGCGTCGTTGAGCAATGCGTCGCGGGCACGCGAGCGCAGCTCCTCGACGATGTCCTCGTCGAAGCCTTCGACGGCCAACAATTCGCCAACCGGCACGTAGGCGATTTCCTCGACCGTATTGAAACCTTCCGAGACCAGGATGGCGGCGATTTCCTCGTCCACTTCCAGCTTGTCGACGAACAACTGCCGGGCGATGGCTTGCTCGCCCTCGGACTTGGCCGCGACCTGGTCCTGGGTCATCACGTTGAGCTGCCAACCGGTCAGGCGGCTGGCCAGGCGCACGTTCTGGCCGCCCTTGCCGATCGCCTGGGCCAGGCGGTCTTCTGCCACGGCCAGGTCCATGGAGTGTTTCTCTTCATCGACGATGATCGACTGCACTTCCGCCGGGGCCATCGCGTTGATGACGAAATTGGCGGCGCTGTCGTTCCATAGCACGATGTCCACGCGCTCACCATTGAGCTCGTTGGACACGGCCTGCACGCGCGAACCGCGCATGCCGATGCAGGCGCCGATCGGATCGGTGCGGGTGTCGTGGGCGAGCACCGCGATCTTGGCGCGGTCGCCCGGGTCGCGTGCGCAGGCCTTGATCTCGACCAGGCCCTGGCCCACTTCCGGCACTTCCAGCTTGAACAGCTCGATCATGAATTCCGGAGCGGCGCGGCTGATGAACAGCTGCGGGCCGCGCGGCTCGGTGCGCACGTCGAACAGGTAGCCGCGCACGCGGTCGCCGGCGCGCAGCGTGTCGCGCGGGATGCCCTTGTCCTTGGGGATGAAGGCCTCGGCGTTGCCACCCAGGTCCACGTAGATGTTGCCGCGCTCGGCGCGCTTGACGATGCCGGTGACCAGCTCGCCGATGCGATCCTTCCACGCGTCAACGACCTGCGCGCGCTCGGCTTCGCGCACACGCTGCACGATGACCTGCTTGGCGGCCTGGGCGGCAATGCGGCCGAAGTCGGGGTTCTCGATCTGTTCTTCGACGTAGTCGCCCACTTCGGCGCCTTCGCTTTCGTCCAGCGCATCCATGAGGCGGATCTGGAAGTCGGGCGACTCCATGACCACGTCGTCGGCCACCACTTCCCAGCGACGGAAGGTTTCGTACTCACCGGTCTTGTGGTCAATGGTCACCCGGGTCAGCACTTCCTGCTCGGGATAGCGCTTCTTCGCAGCCGAAGCCAACGCAGCCTCGATCGCATCGAAAATGACTTCGCGCGGCACGCCCTTCTCGTTGGCTACCGCATCGACTACCAGCAACAATTCCTTACTCATCGTTTACTCCGCGCGCGACCGCTTGGCCGCCGGTTGGTTGGGTTTTGCCTGGCCCGGTTGCTTGGGGGCCGGTTTCTTGGAAGCCGATTTTTTGGCCGGTTTTTTCTTGACCGCTTTCTTGGCGGGCGTTGTTTTCTTGGGTGCCACTGCCGCCTTTGCCGCCTTGGCCGCGGCAGCCGGTTTCACGGGTCCGGCCTTCTTCGGCTGCGGGGCGAAACCCAGAGCTACCCAGTCGGGCATGATCCGCGCCTTGTCCACGTTCTCGAACGCCACGACCATCTCGGCGTTGTCGACCAGGAACACGATGCTGTTGCCCTCGATACGCACGATGGCGCCCTGCAAGCGACGACGCCCTTCCTGCGGCAGACGCAACACCACCTTGGCCGATTCGCCCACGTGCCGCGCGAACTGCGCCAGCGCGAACAAGGGCCGCTCGATGCCGGGCGACGACACTTCCAGCGTGTAGTTGCCGGTGATCGGATCCTCGACGTCGAGTTGCGCGGAAACCTCGCGGCTGACTGCTTCGCAGTCCTCGATGTTGACCATGCGCGTGGCCAATTCGGCCTCGGGCACGTCGATGTACAGGCGCAGCGTCGCGCTGCCCGGCGCGGGCAGGTATTCGGCGCCCAACAGCTCCAGGCCCAAGGCCTGCACCGTCGGCGACAGCAGTTTGGCGATTTGTTTTGCCTTGTCGCTCACGTGGTGACGATCTGCCTGCTGGAGTGGGAAAACGATGGTCCGGAAACAGCAAAGGGCCCTGATGGGCCCCTTGTCCGATACTGCTGGATTCCGGTGTGCAGGTGGGAACATTCACCTTCACGAGCCCAGGCCTTGGTCAGTAAAAAAGCCTCTTTGGGAGGCCTTCCAGTCAAACCGAAAAGCTTGGTAGCGGGGGCAGGATTTGAACCTGCGACCTTCGGGTTATGAGCCCGACGAGCTGCCAGACTGCTCCACCCCGCATCAGAAGCGGAATTATGGTGACTCGGCTTGTTTAATGCAAGCCCGCATCGCTCGCGGGTTCAGCCTGCGAAGGCCAGCTGGCACCACGCCATGATCGGATTCCATGCCAGCCCCAACGCCAGCAGGGCCAGCGCATTGACTCCCAACACCACCGGAGCCACGCGGTCCTCGCGCGGCGGCGGCAGTTCGCCGACCGGTTCATCGAAGTACATCACCTTGATCACGCGCAGGTAGTAGAAGGCGCCGATCACCGCGCAGACCACGCCCAGGATCGCCAGCCAGGTCATCCCCGCATCCAGGGCCGCACCCAGTACCAGCAACTTTGCCCAGAAGCCGAGGAACGGTGGTACCCCGGCCAACGAGAACATCGCGCACATCACCAATCCCGCCTGCCACGGATTGCGCGCGTTGAGGCCCTTGAAGTCATCGATCGTGTCGGCCTCGAAGCCCTGGCGCGACAGCACCACGATGGCGCCGAAAGCCGCAGCGGACATCAGCGCATAGGTGATCGCGTAGAACAGCGCGGCGGCATAACCGCGTTCATCACCACCAGCCAGGCCCATCAGCAGGAAGCCGATGTGCGAGACGGTGGAATAAGCCAGCATGCGCTTGAGGTTGGTCTGGGCGATGGCGATCACGTTGCCGATGACCAGCGACACGGCCGCAAGCCCGCCCAGCAGCAACTGCCATTGCTGCGACATCGGGCCGACCCCGGTTTCAAGCAGGCGGTAGGCCATGCCGAACGCGGCGAGCTTCGGCCCGGCGCTGATGAACAGCGTGATCGGCGTTGGCGCGCCCTCGTAGACATCGGGCAGCCACATATGGAACGGCGCTGCGCCCAGCTTGAAGGCAATTCCGGCGACCAGGAATACCACGCCGGTCAGCAGCAGGGTCCTGTCGGCGACGTTGCCCGAAGCCGCATGGATGCCGGCCAGGTCCAGGGTGCCGGTGGCGCCATAGACCAGCGACATGCCGTACA
This sequence comes from Pseudoxanthomonas sp., assembly GCA_050737675.1. Lineage (GTDB taxonomy): Bacteria > Pseudomonadota > Gammaproteobacteria > Xanthomonadales > Xanthomonadaceae > Pseudoxanthomonas_A. The sequence continues at coordinate 2,786 of JBOHXX010000053.1, read as the reverse complement.
GCAACAGGCCGGAGGCCAGCGAGCCCAGCACGATGTACTTCATGCCTGCTTCGGTCGAAAGCCCGTCGTCCCGGTTCAGCGCGACCAGCGCGTAGGAACACAGCGCCAGCAATTCCAATCCCAGGTAAACCATGACTAGGTTGCCGGCCGAGACCAGCATCATCATGCCCGCCGTCGCGAACAGGATCAGCACCGGGACTTCGCCCGGATACAGCTTGCGTTCGCGCAGGTACGGCCAGGCATAGAGCAGCGACAGCGCGCTGGTCAGCAGGATCACCACCTTGCTGACATCGGCCATCACGTCGCGCACGAACATGCCGTGGAATACGGTGCCGTGCCCGCCCGTTCCGCAGGCGATCATCGCCAGCACAGCGGCCAGCAGGGTCAATGCGAGCACCTGGGTGATCGCGCGACGCTTCGCGTCCAGGAACAGGTCGAGCATCAGCAGCGTGAAGGCACCTCCGATCAGTACCAGCTCCGGCAGCAGCGGCATAAGGTCGGCGGTGGCGGATAACGTCGGCGTGGTCATCATTCTTCCTTACAGCTTGCTGTTGGCGAGCTGCATCGCCAGTTGCGCGATCGCGGGCTCCATCAGGTCGGTCAGCGGCTTGGGCCAGAGGCCGATCGCCAGCACGCCGATCGCGAATACGCCCAGCACCAGGATCTCGCGACCATTCAGGTCCTTCATTTCGGCCACGTGCGCGTTCGCCACTTCGCCGTACATCACCCGCTTGACCAGCCACAGCGTGTAGGCCGCGCCGGTGATCAGGGTGGTGGCCGCGATCAGGGCCATGAACGGGTTGCGCTGGAACGCGGCCAGGATGACCATGAATTCGCCGACGAAACCACTCGTGCCCGGCAAGCCGGAGTTGGCCATGGCGAAGAACACGAACAGCACCGCGAACCACGGCATCACGTTGGCCACCCCGCCGTAGTCGCGGATCATGCGCGTATGCATCCGGTCGTAGAGCACGCCGACGCAGGAGAACATCGCGCCCGACACGAAACCATGCGAAATCATCTGCACCATCGCGCCCTGCAGGCCCAGGCGGGCCCCATCCAGGTTGCCGTCGCTCATCATCCCGAACGAGATGAAGATGCCCAGGGTCACGAAACCCATGTGCGAGACCGACGAATAGGCGATCAGCTTCTTCATGTCCTCCTGGACCAGCGCCACCAGGGCCACGTAGACCACGCCGATCAGCGACAGCACGATCACCAGCAGGGCCCACTCGCGGCCCGCATCCGGCAGCATCGGCAGGGTGAAGCGCAGGAAGCCGTAGCCGCCGATCTTCAGCATGATCGCCGCCAGGATCACCGAGCCGGCGGTGGGCGCCTCGACGTGCGCGTCCGGCAACCAGGTGTGCACCGGGAACATCGGCACCTTGACTGCGAATGCGATTAGGAAGGCGAAGAACAACCAGGTCTGTTCCTTCGCGTTCAACGGCAACTGGTACAGGTCGGCGAACTGGAAGCTGCCGCCTTTCAGGTACAGGTAGATCAACCCGACCAGCATCAGCACCGAGCCGAGGAAGGTGTACAGGAAGAACTTGACCGAGGCGTAGATGCGGCGCGGCCCGCCCCAGACGCCGATGATCAGGAACATCGGGATCAGCATGGCCTCGAAGAACACGTAGAACAGCATCGCGTCGGTGGCGCAGAACACGCCGATCATCATCCCTTCCAGGAACAGGAACGCGGCCACGTACTGGCTGACGCGCTTCTCGATCACCGTCCACGCCCCGATCAAGGCCAGCGCCGTGGTCAGCGAGGTCAACACGATCAGGGCGATGGAAATACCGTCGGCCCCCAGGTTGTAGCCGATCTTGTAGGCCGGGATCCACGCACGCGTTTCCACGAACTGCATGCCCGGGTCGGCATGGTTGACGCCGGTCAGCAATCCGAGACTGGCGACGAAGGTCAGCAGCGCCACGCCCAACGCGGTCCAGCGCGCAGCGCTCGGCCGGTTGTTGCCCAGGGCGAGGACCAGCGCGCCGCCGAGCATGGGCAACCAGATCAATACACTCAATAAAGGCCAGTTCGACACGTGTTCTTAGTCCGTCAGTTCAACGCCGCGGCGTTCATTGCCAGAAACGCATGAGCACGGCCAGGAGTGCAATCAGGCCGATGATCATCGCGAAGGCGTAGTGGTAGAGGAAACCCGATTGGGTGCGTCGCAACAGGTTGGCGGCCAGGTCGACCAGCCGGGCGCTGCCGTTGACGGCGACGCCATCGATCACGTTGCTGTCGACCTTGCGCGAAAGGTCGCCCAGGGCCAGGCCACCGCCGGCCAGGCCGCCGATCCACAACGTGTCCATCCAGTATTTCTTGTCGAGGATGTTGGCCAGGAAACCACCGATGCGGCTGTTGCGCATGCGCGCCGGCAATTCCGGAGAAGCGAACAGGTACAGCCCGGTCGCGGCCAGGAAACCCGCCAACGCCAGCCAGAACGGCAACGCGGTCATGCCATGCAGGGCGAACTTGACCGGGCCGTGGAACTCTTCCTTAAGTGCCATCACCGTATCGCGTGCAGAGAACGCGGTGCTGGGGTCGCTGTTGTAGAAGTCGATGGCGCCGAGGAAGAACGGCAGCTTGTCGTGGTGGCCAGACCAATCGGTTGCGAACAGCATCGGGCCGATGGTGAAGAAGCCGATGGCGATCGAAGGGATGGCCAGCAGAATCAGCGGGATGGTGACCACCCAGGGCGACTCATGCGGTTCGTGCGCCCCATGGCCATGGTCGTCGTGCGCATGTTCATCGTGGCCGTGACCATGATCATCATGTGC
>JBOHXX010000052.1:0-13465 GCA_050737675.1 Pseudoxanthomonas sp. | reverse complement strand
ACCTTGAGCTTGGCTTCCTTGATCGCCGCGGCGATCTTCTTGGCCAGCTTCTGCTCGATGCCCTGCTTGACCGTGACCTTCTGCCTGGCGCCGGCCAGGTTGGTTTCCACCTCGCCTTCCTCCAGGCAGCGCACGTCGATGCCGCGCGCGACCAGGCGCGCGCGCAGGATGTCGGACATCTGCTTGAGCTGGAAATCGCTGGGTGCGGATTGGCTGATGACGTTGTCGTCGAGTACGAACTTGGCCTCCACGCCCTTGAAGTCGAAGCGGGTGGTGAGCTCGCGATTGGCCTGGTCGACCGCGTTGGTGAGCTCGTGGCTGTTGACTTCGGAAATGATGTCGAAGGAAGGCATGGGCGGGCAATGCGTGGAGAGGGGTGGCTAGGTTAACGCAAGCCGCGAGGTGGCGGGCCCGGGCTGGGCGATAATGGTCCATGGATTCCAGACCTTCCCATTTGCCGGCGATCGGATTGATGCTGTCCGCGGTGGCCTTGTTCGCGCTGATGGACGCCGGCTTGAAGCTGCTTTCGCCGCACTACCCGCCGTTGCAGGTGGCGACCCTGCGCGGGCTGTCTTCGCTGCCGCTGGTGCTGGTGTGGGTGCTGTGCACGGTCAAGCCGCGGGCGTTGTTGCACGTGCACTGGCCGTTGCATCTGCTGCGCGGGGCATTGGGCATCGGCATGATGTTCGGTTTCGTCTACGGTTTGCGGACCATGCCGCTTTCCACCGCTTATGCGATCACCTTCATCGCGCCGATGCTGGTCACCGCCATGGCCGTTCCATTCCTTGGCGAAAAGGTCGGGCCGCGGCGCTGGACTGCGATCGTGATCGGGCTGGTCGGGGTGCTGGTGGTGCTGCGCCCGACCGGACAGGGCATGGCGACCCTGGGCGGCCTGGCCATCCTCATCGCGGCGGTCTGCTATGCGGCCAGCGCGATCACCGTGCGCCTGCTGGCGCAACGCGACAGCAGCCAGTCGATGGTGTTCTGGTTCCTGATCCTGCTGTCGCTGGGCGCCGGAGCGATGGCCGCACCCAATTGGCTGCCGTTGCAGTCCGGCGACCTGTGGGTGATCGCCGGGGTCGGCGTGTCCGGCTCGCTGGCCCAGGTGGCGCTGACCGAAGCTTTCCGTCGTGGCGAGGCCTCGTTGATCGCGCCGCTCGAATACAGCGCGCTGGTCTGGGGCGTGTGCCTGGATCTGGCGCTGTGGCATGTGCTGCCCGATGGCGTGACCTGGATCGGCGCGGGCATCATCGTCGCCAGCGGCCTGTACCTGCTGCGGCGCGAAAAAGTGCATGCGGAAACCGAGCATCCCTGATGCCGTTGCTCATTGTCCCGCTGGTCATCCTGGTCCTGCTGGTCTTGTGGCTGCTGTTGCTGCCACTGTCGTTGTGGCAACGCTACCGCCTGGGCAAGGCGCGGCGCAGGGCCTGGCCGTGGATGGTGAAGCTGAATTCGTGGGTGCTGCTGTTCTCGGCGGGCGTGTTCCTGGCCAGCATGGGGCTGACCAATCTGTGGTGGCCTGGTGCGCTGGGCTATGCATTGGCCGGCCTGGGCATCGGCCTGGCCACCGGCGTCCTCGGCTTGTGGCTGAGCCGTTTCGAAAACACTGCGCAGGGCCTGTTCTACACCCCGAATCCCTGGCTGACGCTGGGCCTGACCCTGCTGGTCGCCGCGCGGATCGTCATGGGTTTCGTGGAGATGTGGCGTTACTGGCGGGGCCGTGAAGCGTTGTCGGTCATCCCCGTGCTCGACCACGCCAGTCTATTCGCCGTGGCCGGCCTGTTGATCGGCTATTACCTCAGTTATACGTGGGGCTTGCGGCGCAGGTTGCCGCGGGCATCCGCCTAGAAATCCTCCCTAGAATTCATCGACGATCTCGATCGCGCTTTCGGTGCGTTCGGCCAACGCTTCGGCCACCGCATGGATGCGACGCACGGCTTCGTCATTGGGCGCCTCGATCTCGATGTCGTGCAGCCCGGGGGATTCATCGTCGGGCAAGCCGGCGGAACTGGAATCCTCGTCGTCCATGTGCGGCATCAGGTCGGCCACTTCCTCGACACGTTCGATGCCCTCGATCGCTTCCAATGCGTGCATCAGTTCGTAAGTGGCGTATTCGTTGCCAGTGACGCGCAGCCTGACGATGGGCATGACGGTACCTCGGTACCTCTGGTCGGATTATCCAGCGTGGATCCAAGCTAACCTCCTGTCCGCTAAAAGCGGGTGAGCGGATACAAGGCATGCATCAAATGAAAACGGCAGGCCCGTTGCCGGGCCTGCCGCGTTTTCGTCACTTGATGCGCAATGCTGATGGATCAGAAGCGCGCGCCGATGCCGACACCGAGGGTCAACGGATTCAGCTTCAGGTTCTCGCCGGTCGACTCACCCGCAAGCTTCACGTCGGAGTCTCCCTTCATGTAGCGCAGATCGGTGCGCGCGAACCAGCGGCTGTTGATGTTGAAGTCCATGCCGACGGTGGCGATGGCGCCCTTGGCCGTGTCCAGGCCGACATGCAGGCCATCACCGGAGATGTCCTCGTTGCTGAAGTTGGATTCGTAATAGCCCAGGCCCACGAACGGACGCATGACCGCGTCCGCGGCGCGGAAATGGTACTGGCCGCTCAGCGCGATCGGCTGCTGTTCCACCGTGCCGATCTTGCCTTCGGGGCCGCGTACGCGATGGTTGAACTTGTCCGCGGCGCCCCAAAGCTCGATCGCCATGTTGTCGTTGAAGTACCAACTTGCGCTCAACGTGGGCGCGACGCCGCCGTCGATGTCCAGGCCGGTGGCCGGGTTGGAGTCGGGCTTCAGGATCGCGCCGCCGCCCACGATCGCGATGCGCTTGCCGGAAACGGTGCCGTTGCTGTCAGTGGTGGTGACGGCAGCGGCGGTGTCGGTTGTCGTGGTGTCGGTGCTTGCGGCGTCCTGCGCGAACGCGGAAGGCGCGATGGCGATGGCGGAAATCAGGGCGATGCTCAGGGGGCGAAGTGAAGACATAGGATTCTCCTCATGTGTTTTTTGTTTGACCCGGGGAGTGGGCGGACACACCGTAGCCAGCGACGCATGAATGCGAACTGGAACCTGGAGCATCGTTCAGTCTGTTTTTCACCGACGCTTCATTCTTCTTTCCACAGCGCGCGAACGGTTCAGGATGATGACGTTCGTTTCACGCAGTGGGTGGGTTGTCGTTTGCAGGCAGCAATCCGCAGGCGGCAATGTGTGAGCAGCAGGGCTTCGACGATGTCATCCGGTGATCGGTTCGGAACCATCTGGTTCTCCGTCACCAACGGCATCCATGCCGAACGGCACGTTGGCAACGGCCATTGAACTGGCATGCTGCCGCCATCCGACCACCCGGGAGATGCACATGCGCCGCGCCCTCTGTTCCCTGGCCTTGCTCGCGCTGGCCGCCAGCGCCCACGCCGGGGACATCCACTGCAACATCGAAAGCGATTACGACTTGGGCATCAATCCGCAGAGCGTGATCCTGACCCGCGACAGCGGCACGCCCAAGTGGATCGTGATCCGCGGCGACAAACTGTTCGTGGACGATCGCTGGGTCGCGCTCGGCAACGAAGATCGCCAGCGCATCGCCGCCTTCGACCGTGGTACCCGCGGGATCATGCCGCTGGCCGCGCAGATCGGGCGCGATGCCGCCGACATCGCCTTCACCGCGCTGGGCGAAGTCGCCGCCGGTTTCAGCAACGACCCGGCCACGACCCGGGCCAAGCTGGAGCAGGCGCGCGGCAGGATCGATGCGCGCCTGGCGCGTTCGATCAGCGCCAACCGCTTCGATTCCAGCGACCTGGGCAAGGGCATTGGCGATGCCGTGTCCGAAGTCGTGCCCCTGGTCATCGGCGACATCGTCGGCGGTGCGGTAAGTGCCGCCCTGAGCGGCGACACCGGTCGCTTGCAAGCCATGGACGGCCTGGACAAGCAGATCGAGGCGCGGGTGCAGCCGCGGGCCAAGGCATTGGAAAGGCGGGCGCAGCAGCTGTGCACGAAGATGCAGGAGCTGGATCGACTGGACAGTGCGCTGGCGTATCGACTGCCGGATGGCGCCGCCCTCGATCTGCTGCGGACCAAGCCCGAAAAGGACGCGGAGGCATCGAAATAAGGCGTTGCCGCTCCTGTCCGAAGGACAAACGCACGGCAAGCCGGCATTGATTCCAGCCGGAGGTTGGCGCATCGCGCGTAGATGGCCACAATAGGGGTCCCCACCCGAACCGGATCACTGGAGTCTTCATATGGCCGAACTCAAGGAAGCACGCGTTCCCGACATCGGCGACTACAGCGATGTGCCGGTGATCGAGGTGCTGGTCGCGGTCGGCGACACGGTGGCCAAGGACCAGGGCCTGGTTACGCTGGAATCGGACAAGGCCACGCTTGAAGTGCCGGCTCCTTTCGCCGGCGTGGTCAAGGAACTCAAGGTCAAGCTGGGCGACACGCTGTCGGAAGGTTCGGTCGTGGCCATGATCGAAGCCGCCGAGGGCGCCGCTGAAAAACCTGCGCCGGCATCCGCTCCCGCGCCTGCCCCGAAGCAGGAGGTGCCTGCTTCCGAAACCGGTGCCAAGGTCGAGCCCGTGGCCGTGGCTGCGCAACCCGACAAGCTGGCCCAGCGCGAGATCGCGCAGGAACAGTCCGCATCGACGCCGGCGGCCGCGGCGCAGGTGCTTGACAACAAGCCCGGGGTCGATCCGGAAGCTTCGCCGCCGCACAGCCCGCCGGTCGAATTCAATGCCGACGCGGTGCTGCCGCAGAAAGTCGCCCACGCCAGCCCGTCGGTACGCCTGTTCGCGCGCGAACTCGGCGTCGACCTGCTCCAGGTCAAGGGCAGCGAGCGCGCCGGCCGCATCAGCAAGGAAGACGTGCAGCGTTACGTCAAGTCGGCCTTGGCCGGCGGCGGTGCGGTTGTGGGAGGAGCGTCAGCCCCGACGGTTTCCGGTGGTAACGGACTCAATCTCCTGCCTTGGCCGAAAGTCGACTTCACCAAGTTCGGCGAGATCGAAGTCAAGCCGCTGTCGCGGATCAAGAAGATTTCCGGCGCCAACCTGGCCCGCAACTGGGCGATGATCCCGCACGTCACCCAGCACGACCACGCCGACATCACCGATCTGGAAGAACTGCGCGTGCAGTTGAACAAGGAAAACGAGAAGGCCGGCATCAAGCTGACCATGCTCGTCTTCATCATGAAAGCAGTGGTCGCGGGCCTGAAGAAGTACCCCGACTTCAACGCCTCGCTCGACGCCAGCGGCGAGAACCTGACCCTGAAGAAGTATTTCCACATCGGTTTCGCCGCCGACACGCCCAACGGCCTGGTCGTGCCGGTGATCCGCGACGTGGACAAGAAGGGCCTGGCCGAATTGGCGAAGGAAATGGGCGAGCTCGCCGGCAAGGCGCGCGAAGGCAAGCTCGGTCCGGCTGAAATGTCCGGCGGCTGCTTCTCCATCAGCTCGCTCGGCGGCATCGGCGGCACCGCGTTCACCCCGATCGTCAACGCGCCGGAAGTCGCCATCCTCGGCGTCTCCAAGTCCTCGATCCAGCCGGTCTGGGACGGCAAGGCTTTCCAGCCGCGCCTGCAGTTGCCGCTGTCGTTGAGTTACGACCATCGGGTCATCGATGGCGCCTCGGCCGCGCGCTTCACCGCTTACCTGGCGCAACTGCTCGGCGACATGCGCCGCGTGCTGCTGTGAGGGCCGGACGATGACGACTATCGAAATCAAGGTTCCCGACATCGGCGATTACACCGACGTCCCGGTCATCGAGATCCTGGTCGCCGTGGGCGACACGGTGGTCAAGGACCAGGGCCTGGTCACGCTGGAATCGGACAAGGCCACGCTGGAAGTGCCTTCGTCCGCCGCCGGCGTAATCAAGGAATTGAAGGTCAAGCTGGGCGACACCTTGTCCGAAGGCAGCGTGGTCGCGATCCTGGAAGCCGAAGGCTCCGCGTCCGCGCCGGCCCCGGCCAAGCCGGAAGCGCCCAAGCCGACTGAAACTCCGACTTCAAAGCCGCCGGTCGCGCCCTCGCATCGCGCCCCCGCCGAACCGCCCGCGCCGAAGCCGGCACTGGGCACCGGAAAGCCCGCCGACATCGAATGCCGCATGGTCGTGCTCGGCTCCGGCCCGGGCGGCTATACCGCCGCGTTCCGTGCCGCCGACCTGGGCCTGGACACGGTGATGATCGAGCGTTACCCCAGCCTCGGTGGCGTCTGCCTCAACGTTGGCTGCATTCCCTCCAAGGCATTGCTGCATGCGGCCGCACTGATCGAGGAAGCCGCGCATTCGGCCGACATTGGCGTGGAGTTCGGTCCGCCGAAGATCGACCTGGACAAGCTGCGCGGCTTCAAGCAGGACAAGGTCGTCGGCCAGTTCACCAAGGGTCTGGCCGGCATGGCCAGGCAGCGCAAGGTGCGCACGGTGCAGGGCGTGGCCAGTTTCGTGTCGCCCAACGAGCTTGAAATCGTCGGCGAAGACGGCAAAACGCAATTGCTGCGCTTCGAGCAGTGCATCATCGCCGCCGGTTCGCAGGCGGTGAAGCTGCCGGCGTTCCCGTGGGACGACCCGCGGGTCATGGATTCCACCGATGCGTTGCAGCTCGCCGACGTGCCCAAGCAGTTGCTGGTGGTCGGCGGCGGCATCATCGGCCTGGAAATGGCCACGGTCTATCGCGCGCTGGGCAGCCAGGTGACGGTGGTCGAATTCATGGACCAGCTGATGCCGGGCGCCGACAAGGACCTGGTCAAGCCGCTGGCCGATCGGCTGAAGAAGCAGGGCGTGGCGATCCATCTCAAGACCAAGGCGACCAAGGTGGAAGCCTCGAAGAAGGGCATCAGCGTCGCTTTCGAAAGCGCCACCGAAGGCCAGGCCGCCGAATTGCAGACCACGACTTACGACCGCGTGCTGGTCGCTGTCGGCCGTTCGCCGAACGGCAACAAGATCGGCGCGGACAAGGCCGGCGTAACGGTCACCGATCGCGGTTTCATTCCCGTGGATCGGCAGATGCGCAGCAACGTGCCGCACATCTTCGCCATCGGCGACATCGTCGGCAACCCGATGCTGGCGCACAAGGCCACCCACGAAGGCAAGCTCGCCGCCGAAGTCGCCGCCGGCGAGAAGAAGGAATGGGTCGCGCGGGTGATTCCGTCGGTGGCCTATACCGATCCGGAAATCGCCTGGGTCGGCGTGACCGAAACCGAAGCGAAGGCGAAGGGCCTGAAAGTCGGCGTAGGCAAGTTCCCATGGGTCGCTTCCGCGCGCGCGGTCGGCATCGGTCGCGGCGAAGGCTTCACCAAGCTGGTCTTCGACGAGGACACCCATCGCATCATCGGCGGCGCCATCGTCGGCGTGCATGCGGGCGACCTGATCACCGAGATTTCGCTGGCCATCGAAATGGGCGCCGACGCGGCCGACATCGGCCACACCATCCACCCGCATCCGACACTCAGCGAATCGGTGGGCATGGCGGCGGAAGTGTTCGACGGCACCATCACCGACCTCTACATTCCCAAGAAGAAGTGACCGACACGAAATGAAGAAGCTCAGCGCACTCATCCTGGGGTGCGCTGTCGCGCTTCCTGTTTACTCGGAACCCTCCCCGGAAACCTCCGCGGAAACCGTCGTCGTCAATGCGGCGCACATGATCGACGTGGTCGCCGGAAAAGTCGTCGACCAGCCGCAGGTCACCATCACCGACGGACGCATCACTGCCGTGGGCAAGCGTGGCGATGCCGTCCCCGAAGGCGCGCAGCGCATCGACCTGGGCGAACGCACGCTGCTACCCGGCCTGATCGACATGCACGTGCACCTGACCAGCGATCCAACCCTCAGCGGTTATCGCGGGCTGGAGTTCACCGACAACTTCTTCACCGTGGTCGGCGTGGCCAACGCGAAGAAAACGGTCGAGGCCGGCTTCACCACCGTGCGCAATGTCGGTTCCGGCAACTACGACGACGTGGCCCTGAAGCAGGGCATCGAAGCTGGCTACGTCCCGGGTCCGCGCATCGTGCCGGCCACCTATGCCATCGGCGCCACCGGCGGGCATTGCGACGTCACCGAATTCCCGCCTTCGATCCGTGTCGACAGCCCGGCCGTGGCCGATGGTCCCGAAGCGATCCGCGCGGTGGTGCGCAAGCTGCGCAAGTACGGCGCCGAAGTGATCAAGTTCTGCGCCACCGGTGGGGTGCTGTCGAAAACCGATTCCGTAGGCGGCCAGCAATACACGCTGCAGGAAATGACCGCGCTGGTCGAGGAGGCGCACCAGCTCGGGATGAAGGTCGCGGTGCATGCGCACGGTACTTCCGGCATCAACGATGCGATCCGCGCCGGGGCCGACACCATCGAGCACTGCAGCCTGGCCGACGCCGAGTCGTTCAAGCTGGCCAAGGCGCATGGCACCTGGTTCGACATGGACATCTACAACGACGACTACATCCTGGCCGAAGGCGAGAAGAACGGCGTGTTCGCCGAATCGCTGGAGAAGGAGCGGGTGATCGGCCGTAAACAGCGCGAAACCTTCCGCGCCGCGCATGCGGCCGGGGTGAAGATGATTTTCGGCACCGACGGCGGCGTATATCCCAACGGCAACAACGCCCTGCAGTTCGCCAAGATGGTCGAGTGGGGCATGACCCCGATGGAGGCGATCCAAGCCGCTACCCGCGACGCGGCCGAGGCGCTGGGTCGGCCCGGGGATGTCGGCGCTATCGAAATTGGACGCTTTGGCGACCTTATCGCAGTAGATAGCGACCCGATTGACGATGTTTCAAGCCTGGCCCGGGTTGTATTCGTGATGAAAGGCGGTCAGGTGGTCAAGCCGCTTCCCTGATCCGCCGGCCGCTTGCCTCGGGAAAAGAAGAAGCCCCGGCAGCGGGCCGGGGCTTCGTGAAAGGTCTGCGGCGGAGCATCGACGAGGAAGTTGAGCGCAGACCGTGCAAGGACTGACCGGGCCCTTTGGGGAAAGTTCCGGACTTTCAGCCTGAACAGGCGAATTGGCTGAAATCGTTTAACGCCCCGCCTGAGGGATGGTTTTTTGCAGTCGCGGTCCGGGTGGGAAGTCACCGGACCGGCTTCCGGCGGTTGCCGCTGAAATTAGGCGCCTGCTATACTTTTGCGGCTTGGCGGGGCGCCCTCAGTGGCCTCGCCCTTTCCATCCCACCGGGTTTCGCGTGTGCTGAATTCCGCCGCAGCGGGCCGGCGACTGGCGTTGCGGGCGGTGACCTACCAGATGGCCGCCGTAGTGCTGGTGGCGCTGGTCTTCCTGATCCAAGGGTCGTCCGCGATGTTCGCGGCGCTTCTGGGCGGGGCCAGCGTGGTGTTGGGAAGCGCCCTGGCTGCGAACATCGCGCTGGGCGGGGGAGTGGTTGCGGCGCGGACGGCTTTCATGAAGCTGTTGCTGGGAACCGGCCTGAAGTGGGCGGTGGTGATACTGATATTTGCGATGGCATCGGGTGTTGGGCGCATGGCGCCGCTCCCCTTGCTGGCAGGGCTCGCGGTCGCATTGATCGCGCACCCACTGGTTTTGAACTTTAGTGTCAGGGTAGAACGTGAGCGCTGAATCGGCCTCCGGTGGCGGGTCCACCGAATACATCCAGCACCATCTCAAGCATCTCCAATGGCACGTTGGGGAAGGCAAGTTCAATGTCATCAACATCGACAGCGTGATCTTCACGCTGGTGTTGTCGACGCTGTTCCTGTTCTTCTTCCTGCGCACCGCGCGCAAGGCCACCGCAGGCGTGCCGGGCAAGTTCCAGGCCGCTGTCGAGATGGTGGTCGGCTTCGTCGATGGGCTGGTCCGCGAGACCTTCCACGGCCGCAGCAAGATGATCGCGCCGCTGGCGCTGACCATTTTCTGCCTGGTGTTCCTGATGAACTTCATGGACATGCTGCCGGTTGACTGGCTGCCGGGCGCTTGGGTCAAGGGCAACGAGCTGGCCGGCCACGACCCGCACCACGCTTTCCTGCGCATCGTGCCCACCGCCGATCTCAACACCACCCTTGGCCTGTCGCTGATGGTGTTCCTGCTGATCCAGGTCTTCGGCATCAGCCACAAGGGCATCGGCAAGTTCACCGCCGAAGCCTTTACCGCGCCATTTCATGCAGAAGGCACGGTGATGAAGATCCTGCTCGCCCCGGCCAACCTGCTGCTGCGCGTGATCGAAGAGCTGGTGCGCCCGCTCTCACTGACCCTGCGACTGTTCGGCAACATGTACGCTGGCGAGTTGATCTTCATCCTGATCGCGCTCATGACCTGGAACGCCGCGGCGTCCAGCGGCATGACCTACGTGATGGCGCCGCTGCAGTTCATCTCGGGCTTCGTGTGGACCGCGTTCCATATCCTGGTCATCACCCTGCAGGCCTTCATCTTCATGATGCTGACCGTCGTGTACCTGAGCATGGCGGCCGAAAGCCACTAGGCCGTCAAACGGACAAGTTTCGCTTCACCCTTTCATCCCATCCTTTTTCACCCCTGACTAGTTGTACGGAGAACACCATGGAAAATGTCGCCCTCTACGCAGAAATCGCGAAGTTCACGGTCATCGCGGCCGGCCTGCTGATCGGTCTTGGCGCCCTCGGCACCGCGATCGGTTTCGCCATCCTTGGTGGCAAGTTCCTGGAAGGTTCGGCCCGCCAGCCGGAACTGACCCCGATGCTGCAGACCAAGATGTTCATCGTCGCCGGCCTGCTGGACGCCGTGCCGATCATCGGCGTCGCCATCGCCCTGCTGCTGATCTTCGCCAACCCGTTCCTGTCCGCGATCGCGGGCTGATCAGGCAACCGGTCTTGGCTAGCGCCGGCGCTTAGCGCGTCGGCGTCAGGAGTACGCAATGGATATCAACCTCACTTTCATCGTCCAGGGCTTCGCGTTCTTCGCGGTGGCGTGGCTGGTGATGAAGTTCGGCTGGCCGCACATCATCGCGGCCATCGAAGAGCGCCAGCAGAAGATCGCAGAAGGACTGGCCGCGGCCGACCGCAGCCAGAAGGATCTTGCGCAGGCGCAGGAAAAGGTCAACGACGCGTTGAAAGAAGCGCGCACGAAGGCCAACGAAATCATCGACCAGGCGCACCAGCGTGCCAACCAGATCGTTGAAGCCGCCAAGAACGACGCGATCGCCGAAGCCAACCGCCAGAAGGCGCTGGGCCTCGCCGAGATCGACGCCGCCAGCACCCGGGCCAAGGAAGAGCTGCGCAAGCAGGTCTCGGTCCTGGCCGTGAGCGGCGCCGAGAAGCTGCTCAAGCGCGAGATCGACGCCGGCGCCCACAAGGTGTTGCTCGATGAGCTGGCCGCAGAGATCTGATCGATGAGCCAGGCCCTCACCCTCGCCCGTCCGTATGCCCGTGCCGCGTTCGCCATCGCCCAGGACGAAAACGGCCTGGCCGTGTGGTCCGGCGCGCTGGGTTTCGCTGCGCAGGTCGCGGCTGATCCGCGCGCTGCTTCGCTGCTGCTGAATCCGCAGCTCACCCATGCCGAAGCGGTGTCGCTGCTGTCGGTTGAGGGTGCAGGCGAATCGTTCACGCGCTTCCTGGCCCTGCTGGCGGAAAACCGCCGCCTGGCCCAGCTGCCGGAAATCTCGGGCCTTTACGAAGAGTTGAAAGCCGAAGCCGAACGCGTGGTGAAAGCCACCGTGACTTCCGCTGCAGCACTTCCCGCAGGCGAGCTCGAGGTGTTGAAAGCAGCGCTGAAGAAGCGCTTCGGCCGTGAGGTCGAACTCAGCACCGCGATCGACGCTTCGCTGATCGGCGGCGCGGTGATCGATGCAGGCGACGTGGTGATCGACGGCTCGTTGAAAGGCAAGCTCTCGCGGCTGCAGGCCGCACTCGCGCAGTAACGCTTTACCTGTAATCAGCGCGATCAAATTCATTTGAACCGCCGGCTTCACACCGGCACATAGGACTTACCGATGGCAACCACGCTCAACCCCTCCGAAATCAGCGAACTGATCAAGACCCGCATCGAGAAGGTCAAGCTGGCCGCCGAGGCCCGCAACGAAGGCACCGTGACCAGCGTGTCCGACGGCATCGTGCGCATCTTCGGCCTGGCCGACGTGATGCAGGGCGAAATGATCGAACTGCCGAACGACACCTTCGCACTCGCACTGAACCTGGAGCGCGACTCGGTCGGCGCCGTGGTCCTGGGCGATTACCAGAACCTGCGCGAAGGCGACGTCGCCAAGACCACCGGTCGCATCCTCGAAGTGCCGGTCGGCACCGAGCTGCTCGGTCGCGTGGTCAACGCACTCGGCGAGCCGATCGACGGCAAGGGCCCGATCGACGCCAAGATGACCGCCCCGGTGGAGCGCGTGGCGCCCGGCGTGATCTGGCGCAAGTCGGTGTCGCAGCCGGTGCAGACCGGTTACAAGACCGTCGACGCGATGATCCCGATCGGCCGTGGCCAGCGTGAGCTGGTGATCGGCGACCGCCAGACCGGCAAGACCGCGCTGGCCATCGATGCCATCATCAACCAGAAAGCCACCGGCATTAAGTGCGTGTACGTCGCTATCGGCCAGAAGGCTTCGTCGATCGCCAACGTTGTCCGCAAGCTGGAAGAAAACGGCGCCCTGGCGCACACGATCGTGGTTGCCGCCACCGCGTCCGAGTCGGCCGCGATGCAGTACATCAGCGCCTACTCGGGCTGCACCATGGGCGAATACTTCATGGATCGCGGCGAAGACGCCCTGATCGTGTACGACGACCTGTCCAAGCAGGCCGTGGCCTACCGCCAGATCTCGCTGCTGCTGAAGCGTCCGCCGGGCCGTGAAGCCTACCCGGGCGACGTGTTCTACCTGCACAGCCGCCTGCTGGAACGCGCCGCGCGCGTGTCCGAGGACTACGTGGAGAAGTTCACCAACGGCGCGGTGAAGGGCAAGACCGGTTCGTTGACCGCTCTGCCGGTCATCGAGACCCAGGCCGGCGACGTGTCCGCGTTCGTGCCGACCAACGTGATCTCGATCACCGACGGCCAGATCTTCCTGGAAACCGACCTGTTCAACGCCGGCATCCGCCCGGCCGTGAACGCCGGCATCTCGGTGTCGCGCGTCGGCGGCGCCGCCCAGACCAAGATCATCAAGAAGCTGTCCGGCGGCATCCGCATCTCGCTGGCCCAGTACCGCGAGCTGGCTGCGTTCGCGCAGTTCGCCTCGGACCTGGACGAAGCCACCCGCAAGCAGCTCGAGCGCGGCCAGCGCGTCACCGAGCTGATGAAGCAGAAGCAATACGAGCCGATGTCCATCGCCAACCAGGCGCTGACCATCTACGCGGTCAACGAAGGCTACCTGGACGACGTGCCGGTGAACAAGCTGCTGGCGCTGGAAGAAGGCCTGCACGCGCATTTCGCCAACACCAAGGGCGACCTGATCAACAAGATCAACGCCAGCGGCGACTGGAACGACGAGATCGAAGCCGCATTCAAGGCCGGTATCTCCGAGTTCAAGACCACCGGTAGCTGGTAACAAAAGCTGTGTAGAGCGGAGCTTGCT